>CBFHBH010000219.1:0-4600 GCA_965653735.1 uncultured Flavobacterium sp.
GACATTGTAACGGTATAAGGAGGAACAGGAGCCATTGTCGAATACTTCGGTGAAGGTGCCGAGTCGATGTCGTGTACCGGAAAAGGAACCATTTGTAATATGGGTGCCGAAATTGGTGCAACCACATCAACCTTTGGGTACGACGATTCCATGAGAAGATATTTAGCAGCAACCGGTCGTCAGGATGTGGTAAACGCTGCCGATAAAGTGGCTTCATATTTAACCGCCGATGCTGAAGTGTATGCCAATCCTTCACAATATTTTGATCAATTGATCGAAATCAATTTGTCGGAATTAGAGCCACATATTAATGGTCCATTTACACCAGATAGAGGAACTCCGGTTTCTAAAATGAAAGCGGAAGCAGAAGCCAACGGTTGGCCCATCAAAGTGGAATGGGGATTAATCGGGTCGTGTACCAATTCATCTTATGAAGATATGTCCAGAGCAGCTTCTATCGTGGAGCAAGCGGTGGCACATGGTATCACGCCTAAAGCAGAATTCGGTATCAATCCAGGTTCGGAGCAAATTCGTTATACCACCGAGAGAGACGGTATTATTGCTACTTTCGAAAAAATGGGTACCAAAGTGTTTACCAATGCGTGCGGACCGTGTATCGGACAATGGGACAGGGCAGGAGCGGACAAGCAAGAAAAAAATACGATTATTCACTCTTTCAACCGTAATTTCTCGAAAAGAGCTGACGGGAATCCTAATACCCACGCTTTTGTAACCTCTCCGGAAATGGTGGCAGCCATTGCAATTTCTGGAAGATTGGATTTTAACCCATTGACAGATACATTATTGAGCGATAGCGGTCAGGAAGTAAAATTGAATCCACCTAAAGGCGATGAATTGCCTACCAAAGGTTTCGAAGTGGAAGATCCCGGTTTCCAACCGCCAGCAGCTGATGGTTCTTCGGTTGAGGTAATCGTTTCGCCAACTTCAGATCGTTTGCAATTATTAGCACCATTTGAGCCTTGGGACGGTAAAAATATTACCGGAGCGAAGTTGTTAATCAAAGCTTTTGGTAAATGTACCACCGATCATATTTCGATGGCGGGACCGTGGTTACGTTACCGTGGTCATTTGGATAATATTTCCAATAACATGCTTATTGGTGCCGAAAATGCCTTCAATCATAAAGCCAATTCGGTTAAAAACCAATTGACAGGTGCTTATGATGAGGTGCCAAAAGTACAAAGAGCGTATAAAGCGGCCGGTGTGCCTTCGATTGTTGTGGGTGATCAAAACTACGGTGAAGGTTCATCACGCGAGCATGCGGCCATGGAACCTCGTTTCTTGGGCGTGAAAGCAGTATTGGTAAAATCGTTTGCCCGTATCCACGAAACTAATCTTAAAAAGCAAGGGATGTTGGCATTGACATTTGCTAACGAAGCGGATTATGATAAAATTCAGGAAGACGATACTATCAATTTCTTAGATTTAACCGAATTTACGCCTGGAAAACCATTAACGCTTGAATTTGTTCATGCTGATGGTTCAAAAGATGTAATTATGGCTAACCATACCTATAACGAAAGCCAGATTGGATGGTTTGTGGCAGGTTCGGCATTAAATTTGATTGCTGCTGGAAAAGCGTAATGAATTAAAAACAAGAGGCGTCCGAAAAGGGCGCAATCTTGTCATTTCGACCAAAGGGAGAAATCTCATGATGTATATTATGAGACTCCTCCTTTCGTCGGAGTGACAAACTAAATGTAGATTTTTTACTTTTTATATTTCTTCACATCAAAGTCTACAGAATAAAAATCTTCAGTCATCGTTCCATTTTCCAATTTCTTCTGGCGTGCAAAGTATAGTTTCTTTTCTTTTTGGTGCACAAACGGACAAAACTCAGCCAATTCGGAGTTAATCGGTTTTCCTAAATTTATGGGTTCGCTCCATTTGCCTTTGTTATTGAAACTAATGTAGAAATCGATTTCACCATGCCCTTTTGGATTGCTTGAAAAATAAATGATGTAATCTTCGTTAGGCGAAATGTAAGGATTCGATTCTCTTTCTTCGGTATTGATTGGACTACCTAAATTTTCAGGTTTTTGATATTCTCCTTTAACTAATCGAGAAACCCAAATGTCTGAATTCCCTTTTTTGGTTTCATTGTCTTTCATGAAGTAGATATTGCCACTTTTGGTCATGGAAGCAAAAGATTCAGACGCATCGGTATTGATTGTATTTCCTAAGTGATAAGGTGCACTCCAGCCATTTTTTACTTTTTTAACCGCCCAAATATCGAAACCTTTTCTATCAGGATGATTTTCTACGCTTCTGTTCGATTGAAACAGTACCGTTTTGCCATCGGGACTAAAAACAGGGTCAATGTCCTTCCAGCTTCCATTTGGACTCGAAAAAGAAGCTACAACCGGTTTCATCCATTTCCCGTTTCTTTTATGAGATTCCATGATGATTAAGGTGTCTCTTTTACCTTTAGAATTTACCCAAAGTGCCGTTTCGGAATCAGGGGATATTGTTAGCCCAAAAACACCTCCATTTGAGATTATGTATGGCTCGAATTTTTGTGGTTCAGATTGTGCTTGTGAATAAGTAAATGATAAAAAGCTAAGTGCTAGTAACAATTTTTTCATATTAAAGACCGTTTGTTTCTTGATTGAATCAAAAGTATGTAGAATGGCATTTAGATTTGTTGTAATTAACAAATTCTTATGTTTTTTCTGATAAATTTTAAATGTAATAGATTGATTTTTAATATTTTATACTAAATTTAATTTTTTCATTTTGGAAATAAAAATCTTACGTTTTAGAGGCGGATTTCCTAAAAAATGTTAAAGTTTTATAAGCTAACCGTTTAAAATGCCTATCTTGTGAACCATTAAAAATTTAGCAGAATTTTCTCACTGTGTAAAAATTTAATATTTATGAAGCTCCAAAAACTCTTAACCCTACTTCTTTTTGTAATTACTAATGCGGTTTTTTCTCAGGAAAAAATTCAACACTCGGTATCAAAAGGAGAATCTGTTTATAGTATAGCTCAAAAGTACAATGTAAAGCCAGCTGAAATTTTAGCACTAAATCCAAAAGCTAAAAAAACACTTCAGTTAAATATGGTTTTACAAATTCCATCAAAAAATAAAGTTGAAGAAAAAAAGATTGAAACAGTCGAACATGAAGTAGCTGCTAAAGAAACTTTATACGGACTTTCTAAAAAATACAATACTTCTATTGATAAAATTAAAGAGGCCAATCCAGCTATCGAAACCGAAGGGTTAAAAATTGGTTTGAAATTAATTATTCCTACTGGAGAGAGTAAAGTTGACGCTGTTGCTAGCAAAAAGGAAGAAAAACCAATCCAAAAAGAAGTTGTTGCTAAAAAAGAAGAGGTTAAAAAGATAGAAAAAGCACCAGTTGTTCTGAAAGAAGAAGTTAAAGAAGCGTCAATTTCTGGCGAACAAATAGTTCACGAAGTACACGGTATTTCTAAAAAGTATGGAGTTTCAATTGCTGAATTGGAATCTCTGAATCCTGAAATTAAAAACGGATTGGCAGTTGGAGTTAAGTTATTGGTTAAAAAAGGCAGTCAAAATGAAAATGTTCTTTTAGAAAATAAAAAAGAAACTAAAATTGCTGTTGTTGAAAAATCTGAAGAAAAACCAATTGCAGAGAAAAAAGTTGAAAAGAAAGAAGATAAAAAATCTGGAAGTCAATTTAAAGTAATAGGTAGAGTTGAATCAGATAAAAACGATGAGGTTGCAGAGGTCAAACCTCAAATTGAAGAAGCTGACGAAGAGGCTGATGAAACAACTCAAACTCAAGCGGAAGTTGTAGAAGTTGAGCCCCTTACTCCAGAAAATATGACCAAAGCCGAATTTCTTATTGCAAAAGCATCTGAGAATTTAGGCGCAAGATACAGAAGCGGAGCTACAGGAAACGGTGGTTTTGATTGTTCTGGATTAATGTTTTCGACTTTTAAAAACATAGAAATGACTTTGCCACGTTCTTCTCGTGATATGGCTGCAAATGCTGGTGTTAGAATTGACAGAAGTCAAGCGCAAAAAGGTGATCTTATCTTCTTCGCCACTCGTGGAAGAGGTGTGAGCCATGTGGGTATGATTACTGAAGTAGCAGAAGATGAAATTAAATTTATTCATTCTTCTACTAGTGCTGGTGTTATTATATCTTCAGTAAAGGAGCCTTATTATGCAAGACGTTTTGTGCAAATAAACCGTGTTTTAAATTAATGGACTTCGGTAACTGGGACTTTGCAGTTTTCTGAAATCCAAGTTGCGTCAAATTCGTTTATTTCTTTTCGTTCGCCTTTGTATATATAATACTCTTTGGGTTGATTAGAATCACCAACAGTTGGCATTTTATTGACGATTTTTTCTTCAGGACAATCTTTGATTAGATTTTTGTTTTCACATTGTGAAGCTACTACTGTTAGTAGAAGCAAGGCTTGGCATTTTAAAAACATAATTTTTTTATTTTAATTATTTCCAGTCTTTTTTACTCATAGCGTATTCAAAATTTAGCTTTTCGGGCTCACCATGATAAGCAACTGCAATTTCACGAACTTTTGTGGCTCCTAAGCGTTCTATTGCTTTTTGAGAACGTATATTGTTAG
>CBFHBH010000220.1:0-4545 GCA_965653735.1 uncultured Flavobacterium sp.
CAAATAGCACATATAATAGGAAACATTGTAAAGAAGGGATGGGATGCAATCGCCGCGACAAAAACCATAAACAGTTGCCTAAAAAATAAATTAATAAATAGTTTGACTTCATATTAGTGTGATTAGTTTGAAGTTAAAATTAGAAGTAACTATTAATAATATGTTAAAAACAGCCTTTACAAAAAACATACATCCTAAAAAATTATACAATATTTTATCAATTTCTTAAAAAATACTTAATATTTATAAGGTTTTAGAATTAAATAAAATTTTACGACATACTTCTAGAAATCAGTTAATTTATAATTTAAAAAAGCAAATGTTGTGGTAATGTATAGTTTTTGAGTCTCTGTATGTAAAGTTTTATATAGACAAAATATACTCCACTAAACCTTGTTCGTGTGATAAATCCATTTTTTTACGCAAACGATATCGTTTAATTTCAACACTACGAACAGAAATATTTAAAAGTGGTGCAATTTCTTTTGATAGATTTAATCTTAAATAAGCACATAATCTTAAATCATTTGGAGTAAGAAGCGGATGTGCTGTTTTAACTTTTTTCAAAAAGTCTTTATCAGCACTATCAAATGCTTCTTTAAATACATTCCAATTATCTTCTTCCTTTATATTTTGATTGATTGTTGTTATGACTGATTTAATATTTTTATCCCCAACTTCTGTAGTTTTCTTTAAATCTTCTTTAATCATTGATAACAATTCATTCTTCTTGATTAAATTCATTGTAGAAACCGCCAACTCCCTATTTTTGGCATCAAAATCACTAGCCAATTGCTCATTTCTAATTTCCATTAATCTTCGTTCATTCTCAAGCTCTTGAATTTCAAGTAAACGATTGTTTTCTTCGATTAATTTTTCTCTTTGTCTATTGTAATAACTACGGTAAGCCTTATTGATTAAATAAGCTCCTATTCCAATCATAACCAAATAGATAAACTTTGCAAGATTTGTCCAGTACCAAGGTTTAAGAATTGTAAACTTATATACCGCAATATTTGCTGGTGTAGAATTCGCAATTTTAGCTCTTACTTTAAACGTATAGTCCCCAGGTGATAAATTTTTAAAATTAATCGATGATTTAGAATTCCACTCACTCCATTCGTCTAAAAGCCCTTCCAGTAAGAACTGATATTCAGCATTTATATACTTATTATATTCGGGAACTGTGAAACTAAAGGTGACATTATTTTCAGTATGACCAAACTCACCTTTCTTAAAGATAGAGGCGTTTATGGAACTTTCACTTAATTTATTTACCGAAATATTAGAAATACTTACGTTATAATTTTTGAAACTTAAACCATCTAGGTTAATAATATAATACCCATCTGTAGTTCCTATCAAATATTTAGAATTGGACAATTGATAAATATTTTCGTATCCTGACATTGAATTTGTTAAAGAAGCCGGAATTGGAATGGTGTTTTCTCGAAGTTTGTAATTCAATTTATTTAAAGAGAAATAATGAATGTAATTTTTAGAAAACAGCCATAATTTATTTGAATTATCAACAATTAAATTTCCTGAAGTGTATTCGTCTTTCTCAAAAATTGAACTTAATATTTTATCCTTTTCAAATTCTTTAGTTTTCTCATTGAGCTTATAAATTCCGTTTTTATATGCATAATAAATTTCATTATTATATTTTATAAGCGCTGCATTTTTTCCTTTACCTGGTGAAATATATGTGTAAAATGAACTTGCTTTTTCTAAATTTTTATCGACTTTGAATCTGAAAATTCCTTTGTATTCATGTGAAACATAAACTTCGTTTGAATTATTTATTTCTAAATGTCTTGACGAATAATTAAAACCGGCTATTTTATTTTTAAAGGTCCATTGATTACCTATTTTTTTCAATACTAAAACACATTAATAATTTTTTTTCAATACTGAAACGCCATAATAATTTCCTTGCAACAGTATATCATTTCTATTAGGAACTTTTACAAATTTCCATGTACCTGATTCTCTGAAGATATTCTTAGCATTTCCATTATCAATAACAAAAGTTCCTAGATTATGCCCACAAAAAAGAGTATCATCATACTCAAACAATGACCAGACCTGTCCTTTAGTACCAACAATAAACTTGAATTGATTTTTAGTACCAAAATCTTTATAAAACAGCCCTTGATTTGTTCCTATATAAAGTTTGTTTTTATACAATAATGAAGCATATACAGTGCCTAAAATTCCTGTATTATCAGCATAACTTTTGATAGGTGAATTTAAATTTATACAATTTATCCCATTATCTAAACCTATCCAAAGATTATTATCACTGTCTTCAAACAATGATAAAGCTGTATTGTTACTTAAGCCTGAACTTTGAGTAATATGATTTTGAATTTCTCCCTCAGAATTTAATATATATACTCCATCAGAAACTGTACCTAATGCAAAACCGTTATTAGAAAGTTTTTTAGCTGAATAAATTGTTGAAGACATCAATTCAGCGTCTGCAGTAATAGAATACTTGCTAATTTTACCGTTAACTAATTTATAGAATCCATTTTGTTCAGTTAATACTAACAAACCATCATCTGTAGAAAAAACATTTATAATAACATTTTTCGTGAGTACAGGATCACTTGATACTAATTTAGATTTTCCGTTCTCTATTTCTAATAAACCTTCATTAAAAGCATGAAAATAAATCGAATTTTGTGTTCTAAACGTTTTCGAAATACCCGCTTTAGAAGAAATTTTATTAAATTTTCCTGTTACAGTGTCATATATATATATTGAACTAAATGATTGAAACAAAATCCATTGATCATAATTTAAAATGTTCCAAAACTGTTCATCATCAATAATTTCATCTTTTATTTTTTTACTTAGCGAAGTATATTTTAGTCTTCCATTAGATTGTCTAATCCAATATCCAAATTCCATATAACATCCTGTATAGATTTTATCTTTAACGACATTTACAGAACGAATTATTGACTCATTAGGAGAAGGATAAAGTGTGAAATTAGATCCGTTAAACTCTAATAATCCTTCATGATTGGCAAAAAATATAAATTGCTTTTCATCCTGAGAAATCATCCAGTTTTGATTTCCTGCACCATAACTATTCGGTGTGTATTTAACTATTGGAGGTAGTTCTTGAGAAAAGGTATTGCTTACGATTATTATGATGAGCAGAATTGCGAACCAATTCATTTTGCCTTTGTACATATGGTTGATTTTGTTAGTTTGTTTAGTTGCTTGAAGTAAAAATAACTTTTTAAAATTATTATTCAAAAAAAGTAATTTCGTATAACTTCTGGTTAATTAAAACTAATACGAAATAGTTACCTTTGTAAAAATTGACTTTTTAAGCAGATGAATACAGATATTTCTACCTTAGAACCTAAGAAAAACATTCTTATAAAAGGTGCTCAAATTCACAATTTAAAAAATCTTGATGTTGCCATTCCTAGAAACAAACTAGTTGTTATCACTGGTTTATCTGGATCCGGCAAATCAAGCTTGGCTTTTGATACTTTATATGCTGAAGGTCAACGTCGTTATGTGGAGAGTTTGTCAAGTTATGCCCGACAGTTTTTGGGCCGTTTAGATAAACCAAAAGTCGATTATATCAAAGGAATTGCACCAGCAGTTGCCATTGAACAAAAAGTAAATACAACAAACGCACGTTCTACAGTAGGAACATCGACAGAGATATATGACTATTTAAAACTTTTGTTTGCTCGAATAGGTAAAACCTTTTCACCAGTATCAGGTTTAGAAGTAAAAAAACACACGGTTTCTGATGTGATTAATGATGTAAAGTCATTTGAAGAAAATAGTAAATGGTTACTTCTTTCACCAATTCATTTAGAGGAAGGAAGAAATCTTGAAAACAAGCTAAAAGTACTTTTGCAACAAGGATTCATTAGAATTTTAGTGAACAACGAAATGGTTAGATTGGATGAAATCGATCAGCATTCGCTTGACAACAAAGATGTTCTACTTATAATAGATCGTATTGTTGTTAAACACGAAGAAGACTTTTATAACAGACTAGCCGACGCCACTCAAACTGCTTTTTACGAAGGAAAAGGAATCTGCTATTTGCAAGAATTAAATAAAGACAAAAAAATTGTATACAGTTCAAACTTTGAACTTGACGGATTAACTTTTTTAGAACCAAACATCCACTTATTTAGCTTTAACAACCCTTATGGCGCTTGTCCAAAATGTGAAGGTTACGGAAATATTATCGGTATTGATGAAGACCTAGTTATCCCAAATACTGCACTCTCAATATACGAGAATTGTATTGCACCTTGGAAAGGTGAAAGTATGGGATGGTACAGAGATCAATTAGTAAACAACAGTCATAAATTCGATTTCCCTATTCATAAGCCTTATTTTCAATTAACAACCGAACAAAAAGATTTAGTTTGGAAAGGAAATCAATACTTTGAAGGACTAAATGATTTCTTTAAAGAATTAGAAGAGAAAACCCTCGCTGAATTACGAAAAGCCGCAGCTAAATTAGACATTCCTGATGCTCTTGAATACAAGAAG
>CBFHBH010000221.1:0-4530 GCA_965653735.1 uncultured Flavobacterium sp.
AAACAAGCGACCTCCTTTTTTCATTTGTTCTACCACTTTTGTTGCCAAAGTTTCAATTTGAGGTAACGCTTTTTCAACGGCTAATGGTACGGTTTTGTCTTCGTTGTTGATATTGGCCAATAAGTCATGAAGAGGCATTTGTTCTAAATGCTCGTATTTTGAAGATTGCTCTGTGGTTCTTGTAAATGACATTTTAAAAATAATAAAGATTTAGCTGAAAGCTAAAATTACATAAAATAAGCTAACACAATTCCTAAAATGATAGCTGTAAGTTTAGCCATATTGAATTTGTGTCCTTCACTACTTTCAAAAATGATAGTAGACGATATGTGGAATAAAATACCAATAACAAAGGCTGTGATTTCAGTTTGGAATTGTAGTAATGCAGTCGAATCTGTTGCTATTAATGTTCCTAGTGGAGTCATTAAAGCAAAAACAATCATGAAAATTAATCTTGAAACTTTATTCAGATGCGATTGCATTAAAAATGTTGTCAAAATGATGGCAATAGGAAAGTGGTGAATCGAAATTCCCCAAGCCAAATGATGATGCTGACTTACAGGCATTCCTTCCAGTAAAGCATGTAAACATAAACTTATAAACAAAGCCCAAGGAATATGATTCATTTTATCATGACCATGCACGTGACCGTGTTCGGCACCTTGTGAAAAATATTCCAAAATGATTTGGAATACAATTCCAACCATGATAAAAATTCCAGTATTGTTATGTGTATGTTCGGCACTTTGTGAAACATTGTATCCAGAATATATTTCAGGTAATAAGTGCGAAACCGTTAATGCTAAAAGGAAAGATCCACTAAAAGCCAGTAAAAGCTTTAGATTCTTTTTGTTTTTAGGTTGTAAAAAAGTAGCAATTATATATCCTAATACTACTGATAAAAATGGAATGATGTATATCATAAATTAATTATGAGTTATGCGGTATTTAATTATTTAAAAACCATAATCAATCGTTCTGAATCGTTTTTATAGAATTTTCGAAGTTTATAATCTCCAAAAATATCCAGCAAATAAATGTCGGCTTTTTCCATCATTTGTTCAAAATCTTGTAAAGTCAAAGCCCTTACTTTTTCTGTAAAGTGGAATTTCTGTCCTTTATCTTCAAAATCAATTTCTTTGTGGATATGACCGTCAGCAACATAACGTTTGATATGGAAATCAATTCCATCAACAGTTTTTACTTCTTCTGGAACTAAATTATCAATAACATAATTGGCATTCATAAAATCAATTACAGCAAAACCATATTCAGTTAAACTGTTTTTGATAGCAGCTAATGTTTTAAAATTATCCTCTTCATCTTCAAAATAACCAAAACTTGTAAACAGATTAAAAACAGCGTCGTATTTTTCCTCTGTTTGCACACGCATATCGTGTACTTTAAAATGCAATGTATCGTTGCTTGATTTTGAAGCTTCTTTAATACTGTTTTCTGATAAATCAACACCTGTTACATCATATCCTAATTGATTTAAGTAAATAGCATGACGTCCTTTACCACAAGCAAGATCTAAAATTTTAGCTTCTTCAGGCAAATTTAGATAATGTGTTAGGTTATCCATAAACAATTGTGCTTCGGTATCATTACGATCTTTGTATAAAATATGGTAATATGGGGAATCGAACCAAGTTTCGAACCAATTGTTTTCTTGTGAAGTATTGTTTTCTGACATTTATTCGTATTTACTTGCAAATTTACAGTAATTTTGCGAACCTGTTCCAATTTGAAATTTAAAGATTCATTGGAATTAGTAAATTATTAGTTGGAAAGTCAGCGTTTATGGAAAACTTTAAAATGATTGCCAAAACTTTATTTGGTTTTGAAGAAATATTAGCAAAAGAACTACACCAATTGGGTGCTCAAAATGTTGAGATTGGAACTCGAATGGTAAGCTTTGTTGGAGATAAAGGTTTTATGTATAAAGCCAATTTAGCGTTACGAACTGCATTGAAAATTTTAAAACCAATTTATAATTTCAGAGCTTTTAACGAAGCAAGTTTATACAAAGGAATTCAAGGGATTGATTGGTCAAAATACATGAACTCTAATCAAACATTTGTAATAGACACAACGGTTCATTCTGATAATTTTAAACATTCACAGTTTGTGGCTCAAAAATGTAAAGATGCTATTGTAGATCAGTTTAAAGAAAAATTTGGTTCTCGTCCAAGTATTGATAAAGATTATCCAGATGTAAGAATCAACATTCATATTGATAGAGATCAATGTTCGGTTTCATTGGACTCTTCTGGTTCTTCATTACATCAAAGAGGTTATAAAACAGCAACAAATATTGCTCCTATCAATGAAGTTTTAGCAGCAGGTATGTTGCTATTATCAGGTTGGGATGGTAGTTGTGATTTTATGGACCCAATGTGTGGTTCAGGAACTATTTTGGCAGAAGCAGCTATGATTGCTTGTAATATTCCACCGAATATTAACCGTAAAGAGTTTGCTTTCGAAAAATGGAACGACTGGGACAACGATTTATTTGACCAGATTATGGATTCATTGATGAAGAAAGTTAAAGAATTTCATTATACGATTACCGGTTATGACAAGGCGCCGAGTGCGGTGATGAAAGCAAAAGACAATATTCGTAATGCAAATCTTGACGAATATGTGAAAATTTCAGAACGTAATTTCTTTGATACCGAAAAAGAAAATCAAGGGCCATTGCACATGGTATTCAACCCGCCGTATGGTGAGCGTTTAGATATTCATTTAGAGCGTTTTTACAGAGAAGTAGGAGATACCTTGAAGCAAAGTTATTCCAATACGAATGCTTGGTTTATTACTGCTAATCTTGAAGCATTGAAATATGTAGGTTTAAAACCTTCACGTAAAATTAAATTGTTCAACGGAAAGTTGGAAGCCCGTTTGGTGAAATATGAGATGTACGCAGGAAGTAAGAGAACTAAATTCCAAGAATCTAATAACGACTAAATAGTATGAGTAAAAAAACAAAAGCCTTCTTATTTAATTTTATTGGTTTTGCGGTCTTCTTTTTTGGAACAAGATATTTAGTTGATAGGTATACTAATCTTGAAGGATGGTGGATTCCTTTAACCGCATTTGCAGTTGGTCTTATTTTGGCTCCTAAATTTCAGGCGGTGAATACAAAAGATGGTGAAAAGCTTTTTATGCAATGGATTTTTACCAAAGGATTAAAAGAAATTAAATAAAAAAATGCCTTCCTAAATGGAAGGCATTTTTTTATTACTTTTTCTTCTTATATAAAGGGATAAAATAGCTTAAAGTATAATTCCATCCTACACCGAATTTTCCATCATACGTACGATTAAAACCCGGAATGTAAAGGTTGTCGAAGTTTTCAGGTTTTTTTTCTGATACAAGATAGTTTAAACGCACACTTATTCCGGCATAAAAATTACTGAATAATTCTGCTTTTACACCAGCAACCACTTCTGCCCAATGCGCAGATAGTCCATCAAATTTTTTACCTGAAACTACATCTGCTGGTAAAGGATAATAATTTGAAGTGTCATAAATTTTATAAGTATTTAATTCTTGGCTAAAAGAACTGACTCCATAACGTAATCCTATGTGAATCATATTTTCCATGTCTAGCCAGTTTTGGTAAGCATTAGAATCAAAACCAACTTTAAAATAAGTTCCTTTAGTTGTGAAGTTTACCATATCATCATCCACAGTTTTATTTTCATTACCAATTTCTCCAGCAATGTAAATTTTCTTAGTCAATCTATAATCTCCAACAATTTCTAAACCTTTGTAGTCTTTCTCATAAAAGGTTCTAGCTAATTTTGATAAATCAACACCAACACGAAGACCATAACGTTCTGTTTTTTTTGCAACAGTATCCTTTTTTGCAGTTTGCGCAAAAGAAGAAACAGAAAGAATAAATACAAGTATTTTAAAAGAATATCTTAACATGAACTTCATTTTCGTTTAAAATGTTATGATTTTGTATGGCAATTTCTTTAATCCAATTATCACTGTCAGCTGTAAAACCTAATCCGTTATTTTCATTTAAGGTAAAAACTGTTTTATAACCGCAAGCTCTCGAGATAAAAACATCATTATGTGCGTAATTTGCAATTACTTCGTCTGTATTTCTTAAGCTAACCGTTGTGTTTTTAGAATCGTGCACAAAATTAAAATTCACATTTTCTGCATTGGTTTTCAACGGGATTTCAATTTTGCTTACACCATTAAATAATAAGGTATCAGTAATATTTTGAGCTACTACAGCTAAATTTGTTACTGTTTTTTTAGCCGTTGGATTATTGTTGTCATAAAACTCGATAATCATTCTAGGAGTAGTGGGTGTACCTTCCTCACAGATATCGTCTTTTTCACAATTGAAAATTGTCATTGCAAATAAGATGGAGAATAAACCAAAAAGTATTTTTTTCATAATCTAAATATCTTTTATTTGTTGCCTGAGGTCCTCGAAGGTAACAAATGCCAAAAGAATGTTGTCTTCGAGTGCCTCAGACATCATTCTAAAATTATCTTTTTTCT
>CBFHBH010000222.1:0-4527 GCA_965653735.1 uncultured Flavobacterium sp.
TTGACTTCACAATACCTTAATGGAAAATTAGAAATTGAGGTTCCTAAAAAAAGAAGAAAATTTAAAAACTTCATAGAAGTAAAAGGCGCAAGAGAAAATAATTTACAAAACATAGATGTGATTTTTCCACTTGATGTTTTAACTGTTATAACTGGCGTGTCTGGATCAGGAAAAAGTACTTTAGTCAAAAAAATACTGTATCCAGTGATGCAAAAAAAACTGGAAGGTGTTGGTGAAAAAGCAGGTCAGTTTTCTGAATTAGATGGAAGTTTTTCACACATAAAACATATCGAATATGTAGACCAAAACCCCATTGGTAGAAGTTCACGCTCTAATCCTGTAACATATATAAAAGCTTACGATGATATTAGAGATTTATTTTCCAAAGAAAAGTTATCTAAAAATCGTGGATATCAGGCAAAACACTTTTCGTTTAATGTTGATGGCGGTAGATGTGAGACTTGTAAAGGAGAAGGCTCAATAAATGTTGAAATGGTTTTTATGGCCGATGTTTCTCTACCTTGTGAAACCTGTAACGGAAAACGTTTCAAAAAAGAAGTGCTTGAAGTACAATTTGAAGGAAAAAACATTGACGATGTTTTAACGATGACTATTGATGAGTCATTAGAATTTTTCAAAGCAAAAAATCAAGCTAAAATTGTTCAAAAATTGCAACCACTACAAGATGTTGGTTTAGGTTATGTACAATTAGGGCAATCTTCTTCTACTCTATCTGGTGGTGAAGCACAGCGTATTAAACTAGCTTCATTTTTAGTAAAAGGAGCAACAAAAGATAAGGCTCTTTTTATTTTTGATGAACCAACAACTGGACTACATTTTCATGACATTAAAAAGCTCCTTAAATCGTTTGATGCATTACTAGAAAAAGGACATTCAATTATTGTTATTGAACATAATCTAGATTTAATAAAATGCGCCGATTACATTATTGATTTAGGGCCTGAAGGAGGAGAAAATGGTGGAAAGTTATTAGCCTTTGGTTCACCAGAAGAAATAATTAAAAACAAAGCTTCGGTAACAGCAAAATATTTAAAAGAAAAACTATAAAAAAAGCCTCAAATGAGGCTTTTTTCATTCTATCACGATCTTTTTACTTATTTTTTTATCTCCTGATGTCATGGTGACCAAATACATTCCTTTTGATAATCCTTCCACATTGACCGTTTCTATAAGTTTAGGATTTGCAACACTTTTGTTTATTACATTTTTCCCATTAATATCAGTTACTACCAAATTATAATTATCAACTTGTAAATTTCCCATATTAATATGTAGAGAATCTTTAGTAGGATTAGGGAAAAAACTTATTTGATAATCGTTTTCAAAACTATTAACACCTAAAGTTGTTTCGGCTTTTGCAAAATGTAAAACAGCTCCAGTAGCAGCTTTAGCAACTTTGTAATTATACACAGGATCCATATTCACTAACAAATCTGTCGCAGTATGCTTGTGTGGTGTTTCATTAGTTTCAAAAAAACCAGTGATTATCTCATTGTTTGCTTGAAATGGCATATAATCTGAAGCATATGCATAAGATAATGTAGTTTGTAAAGGAGAATACAATCCAACACAAGTTATCAATTCATTTGTCATAGCAGAAGAAGCCGCATTGTTTGTAGATGGCGTTCCATTGGTATCTCTTTCACAAGTAATATTGTTATTAGTCATTCCTGCCACACCACCTACTTCATCTAAATTGAATACTAATCGAATATTCATCTTAGGAGTCGTTCCATTTACTACAGAAGAAACATAATGTTGACTCCCTTTCAAACCATCTTCCTCACCACTAAAATTGATAAATTTAATAGAATATTCAGTATTTACATTTTTTAATAATCTAGCAATTTCTAATATACTTACTACACCACTTCCATTATCGTTTGTACCTGTTCCTGTTATAGAATCATAATGACCACAAACAATCACATAAGTATTAGGGTACAAAGTACCTACCTTTGTAACTACAACATTTTTACAAGTACTTCCAGAGTACGAATAAGTATCAGTTGTTATTTGAGCTGCCGAATAACCAAAACTTGTATATTTATTAATTAACCACTGATATGTATTTTCTAAAGCTTGTGTGTTTCTGTATTTAACTCCTAAAGCTTCATACTCGGTCAAATAATTAGTAACATTTGTTTGTGAAGTCTGATTTGCAATATCTGCATAGCGTTGTACAAAAGTTTGTGAAAATAAACTTAAAGGGCTTAAAGTAATGCTCAAAAACAGAGCAAGTAATTTTGGTTTCATAATTTATTGACAGTGTTGGGTTTTAGCAAAGTTAATTTTTTTTAACATTTTTCACTATTTTTTTTAAATTTTTTAATTAACTATAAATCAATAGATTAAAAAATATTATGCTTGCATAACAAGTTTTGGCACGCAAATTGAATATACTATTTCAACAAGATGTTTTTCTTGTTCGAGATAGCCGAAAATCGAAAGAGTAAGCAAACCATTAAATTATTGTATTATGAAAAAGATTACACTTTTAGTGGCCAGCATCTTCCTGGCGGGAAGTATGGCTCACGCGTCAGAAAACCATTTTTTTTCTGACAATAACGGAAAAGGAAAAGGTCCCAAACATTATGTAGATTACAGAGATGCTGAACCTATTTCATTTATAGAACGTGGGATTGAGTTTTTTGTATTCCCTAACGGTGAATTCGATTTTAATACAAGACCAGACGATGTTCAAGGAGGTGATTACTACTTTAAAGCAGCTGGAAAAAGAGGCTCAGTAGAAATCGCTAGCAGAAGACCAGTTAATTATGGTGTTCGTATCGAGCACGATAGTTTTGGTCGAGTAAGACGAGTTGGAAATACATTTATCAACTACGATTACAATGATAGAGTAAGTAGAATTGGTACAGTTTACATGAGATACAACAGTTTTGCGTTAACACAAATTGGTGGATTACGCATCATGTACAACAGAAAATGTCAAATCATTGATATGTTTGGAAGTGTAAAAGGTTACAGAGCTTCTGGTTATTATAATGATAACTATGATGGGCCAAGAGGAAATTATCCATCAAATCCACGCGACAACGATGATGACTACTACTATTACAAAGCTGATGGTACAAAAGCAAAAATCGAAGACGATAAAAAATAAAGAATTGTAAAATAAATTTTGGTTAGGTTTGTTTGTTTACGTTAAACCTCGGGGTGCCATAACTCCGGGGTTTTTCTTTTTCAGGAGCTTTAACCTGCTTTTGCCAGTCGCTTTTTTAATGATTTCGAACCTCAATCATCAAAAAGAGCTCCAACAATGGCTCAATCAGGGCTATTTTAAAAGTAAGGATAATTTTTGAGTAAGACTTTTTCGAGAATATTGCTGCAAACCAACAGGATAGACTTTTAATTCCTTTTGAAGATATTTTTCGAAATGAGAAAGCAAAGTAGCCTTTAATCTTTCCTTTTCATAATATGTAAAGAAATTTCCTGTGTTTGTAGAAACAATCAATTCAGCAAAATCAGAATCTTGTGGACCAATAGCTACAATAGGCCTTTCTGAAACCATATATTCAAACACTTTCCCAGGAATAATGCTTTTTGTTTCTTCCGAGTCTATTTCTATCAATAACAAAACTTGTGATTTTCTTTGATGTTGAATAGCTTCAGCATGAGAAACATATCCCAAATTATTGAGATGTGATTTTAAACCAAAACTTTCAATAGTATCCAGAATTTCCTGACTCACCTTTCCTATTAACTTCAATTCAAAATTTTGAGCAAAATCATCATTAACACGAATCAATTCACTCAATGCTTCCCATAAAATTTTAGGATTCCTATCCGATAAAAAAGATCCTATATGAGCTAAAGTGAACTTTTCATCTAATGCCTCTGATTTTACTTTTTCTACATCATAACCATTAGTAATTACTTCAATTGGCTTAGTAGTCAACCTTTCAAATTCAGCCTTAGTCGTTTTACTGGTTACAATTATTTTATCAGCAGTATTAAGTACTTTTTTTTCTAAGGCTTTGTGTTTTTTATCAGCATAACTAGACAATTTCAAAGCCGAATGATACCCAATAGTCGTCCAAGGATCTCTAAAATCGGCCAACCAGTTTACTTTCAGGTCTTCCTTAAGTTGAAGTCCTATTAAATGCAAACTATGCGGTGGTCCAGACGTTATAATTGTATCAATATTATGTTCTTGAATGTACTCTGTTAAGAATTTCACAGAAGGCTTTACCCATAACACACGCGCATCGGGAATAAATACATTTCCACGAACCCAAAGCATCGCTTTTTGCAAAAAAGTTTGTTTTTTTTTATTCGGAATAATCCCAGAACTAATCCCCTTCGTATTCTTTTTAGAAAAAACCGAAGCTAAACCGTAAGGTTCAAGTATTTTATTTTTTAGAATTATCGCTTTTTCTGAAACCTCACTAAGCAAACCTTCATCAACAATAGGATATGTAGGATTTTCAGGAACATAAACAATTGGTTGAATATCAAAATCTGGTAAATATTTTACAAATTTAA
>CBFHBH010000223.1:0-4507 GCA_965653735.1 uncultured Flavobacterium sp.
CACCGTCTTTAGTTATTTTTTCTGTAACGATAGGTTTAATAATGATACTCATGGCCTATTATTTGCTTAAATTTTCTTCAATTCCTTCTAAAGATCCCTCTAAAAGAACTAAATTATTTGCGTTTAATATCGCATAAGTACTTAATTCTGAATTAGTTACAACAGAAGACCCTTTCAAATTACGAGACGACAAATATACATTTTTATTTGTATCACCTAAAATGAATAAAGATTTTTTGTTTTCTAATCCTAACGCTTTCAATACGTTAGTGAAATTTTTAGTACTTGGAGCTTCAAATGTGAAGTCTTCTACTACGATTAAATTTGATTCTTGTGCTTTGATTGAGAAAGCTGATTTACGAGCTAATCTTTTTAAAGCTTTATTCAATTTGAAAGAATAACTTCTTGGTCTTGGACCGAAAATTGTTCCTCCTCCTTTGAACACAGGAGATTTAGCACTACCTGCACGAGCTGTACCAGTACCTTTTTGCTTTTTAATTTTGCGAGTACTACCTGCAACTTCAGCTCTTTCCTTAGCTTTGTGCGTACCTTGTCTTTGATTAGCAAGATATTGCTTAACATCTAAGTAAACAGCGTGTTTATTAGGCTCAATTGCGAAAACTGAATCAGAAAGTTGAACTTTTCTGCCAGTTTCTTTTCCGTTGATATCTAAAACTTTTACTTCCATTACTTCTGAACGATTACATAAGAGTCTTTGTGACCAGGAACGCATCCTTTAACAACAAGTAGGTTCTTTTCAGCAACTACTTTTAAAACTCTAAGATTTTGTACTTTTACATTATCTCCACCCATTCTTCCAGCCATACGCATTCCTTTGAATACTCTAGATGGATAAGATGAAGCTCCTACAGAACCTGGCGCTCTTAAACGGTTGTGCTGACCATGAGTAGCTTGTCCAACACCACCAAAACCGTGACGTTTTACAACCCCTTGGAAACCTTTACCTTTAGAAACACCTTGAACATCTACAAACTCCCCTTCAGAGAATAGATCTACAGTGATAACATCACCTAATTTGTGCTCGTTTTCAAATCCTTGGAACTCAACAACTTTCTTCTTAGCAACTGTACCAGCTTTTTTGAAGTGACCTTCTTCAGCTTTGATAGTATGCTTTTCAGTTTTGTCATCGAAACCAAGCTGAAGAGCCTCATACCCGTCAACCTCATTGGTTCTGACTTGGGTAACTACGCAAGGACCCACTTCAATAACAGTACAAGGGATGTTTTTCCCGTTCTCATCAAAGATGCTAGTCATTCCGATTTTCTTTCCGATTAACCCAGACATATTAAACTAATTATTAATTATTTATAAAATTTTATTTTTTGAGTGTGCAAAAGTAGGCATTATGTTTTGAATATCAAAACATAATGCCTAAATATTTACTTTCAGTGATTTATCACACTTTGATCTCCACTTCTACTCCACTTGGCAACTCTAATTTCATTAGAGCGTCGATAGTTTTTGAAGATGAAGAATAGATATCTAATAATCTTTTGTATGACATTACTTCAAATTGCTCTCTCGACTTTTTGTTAACGTGTGGAGAACGCAATACAGTAAAAATCTTTTTGTTTGTAGGTAATGGAATTGGACCAGTTACCACAGCTCCTGTACTTTTTACAGTTTTTACGATTTTCTCTGCTGATTTATCAACCAACATATGATCGTAAGACTTTAATTTTATTCTGATTTTTTGACTCATTTTCTTAAAAATTAAGCGTTACCTTTTGCTTTCTTAATTACTTCTTCTGAAATATTAGATGGAGTTTGCTCATAGTGAGAAAATTCCATAGTTGAAGTTGCACGACCTGAAGATAAAGTTCTTAAAGTTGTAACATATCCAAACATTTCAGATAATGGAACACTAGCTTTGATTGTTTTTGCTCCAGCTCTGTCTCCCATATCATTTACTTGACCACGACGACGGTTTAAGTCACCCACGATATCACCCATATTTTCTTCTGGAGTAATAACTTCAATTTTCATGATTGGTTCAAGGATTACAGCTCCAGCAGCTTTAGCCACTTCTTTATAACCCATTTTCGCAGCTAATTCGAAAGATAATGCATCCGAATCCACTGGGTGATAAGAACCATCTAATAAAGTAACTTTTAAGCTATCTACAACATATCCAGCTAAAGGCCCAGTTTTCATAGCTTCTTTGAAACCTTTTTCAACTGCAGGAATATATTCTTTAGGAACGTTACCACCTTTAACTTCATTTACGAATTGTAAACCAACAGTTCCTGGTTCAGCAGGCTCTAAACGGAAAACAATATCCCCGAATTTACCACGTCCACCAGATTGCTTTTTATACACTTCTCTATGTTGTGCAGATTTAGTAAACGCCTCTTTGTACTCAACTTGTGGCTCACCTTGGTTAACTTCCACTTTAAACTCACGTTTCATACGGTCTACTAAGATATCTAAGTGAAGCTCACCCATACCAGAGATAATTGTTTGACCTGAAGCCTCGTCTGTTCTAACTGTAAACGTAGGATCTTCCTCAGCTAATTTAGCCAAAGCCATACCCATTTTATCTACGTCAGCTTTTGTTTTAGGCTCAATCGCAATACCGATTACTGGATCAGGGAATTTCATAGACTCAAGGATAATTGGGTGTTTTTCATCACACATTGTATCTCCAGTCTTGATATCTTTAAAACCAACCGCTGCTCCAATATCTCCAGCCTCGATATAATCGATTGGGTTTTGCTTATTAGCATGCATTTGATAGATACGAGAAATACGCTCTTTATTACCTGAACGAGTGTTCAAAATATAAGAACCAGCATCTAAACGACCAGAATAGGCACGGAAGAAAGCTAAACGACCAACATAAGGGTCAGTAGCAATCTTAAATGCTAAAGCCGCAAAAGGCTCTTTTACATCTGGACGACGTAAGATTTTAGTTTGATCTTCCTCTAATAAATCTTGATCATCAGGATGAATACCTTCGATACCTTCTTTATCTAAAGGTGATGGTAAATATTTACAAACCGCATCTAACATGAACTGAACTCCTTTATTTTTGAAAGAAGAACCACAAATCATTGGAATGATTGCCATGTCGATAGTAGCAGCACGTAATGCATTGTTGATTTCCTCTTCAGTAATAGAGTTTTCATCCTCCATATATTTATCCAAAAGGTTTTCATCATACTCAGCAACCGCTTCGATTAATGCAGAACGATATTCTTTTACTTCAGCAACCATATCAGCTGGGATATCTACAATATCAAAAGTAGCTCCTTGCGTTTCATCATGCCATACGATAGCTTGATTTTTCACTAAGTCAACCACTCCTTTGAAATCTTGCTCCTCACCAATTGGCAATGTAATTGCAACAGCGTTAGATTTTAACATATCTCTAACTTGTTGACAAACATTTAAGAAGTTAGAACCTTGACGGTCCATTTTGTTTACGAATCCCATACGAGGAACTCTATATTGATCAGCAAGTCTCCAGTTAGTTTCTGATTGAGGCTCAACACCATCAACAGCAGAAAATAAGAAAACTAAACCATCCAATACACGTAACGAACGGTTTACCTCAACTGTAAAGTCAACGTGTCCCGGAGTATCGATAATATTAAAATGGTACGGTTTTGAATCAGGAGTGTTTTTTCCTTGCTCAGTTGGAAAATTCCAAGTACAAGTTGTAGCAGCAGAAGTAATTGTAATACCTCTTTCTTGCTCTTGCGCCATCCAGTCCATTGTTGCAGCACCATCATGTACTTCACCAATTTTGTGTGATTTTCCAGTATAAAATAAGATACGCTCAGTAGTTGTTGTTTTACCAGCATCAATGTGAGCAGCAATACCTATGTTTCTTGTGAATTTTAAATCTCTTGCCATTTCTTTACGAATTAAAATCTAAAGTGAGAGAATGCTTTATTAGCATCTGCCATTTTGTGAGTATCCATTCTTTTCTTAACAGCCGCACCTTCTTCTTTAGCTGCTGCTAAAATTTCAGAAGCAAGTTTACCTGCCATAGATTTCTCATTTCTTTTTCTTGCATAAAGAATTAACCATTTCATCGCCATAGAAACTTTTCTATCTGGACGAACTTGCATTGGGATTTGGAAAGTAGCTCCACCCACTCTACGTGCGCGAACTTTTTACCATCCCACATTAAGTTGTTCACAAAACGTGTTACTAATTGATCGTTAAATTTCGGATCTGGTAAAAGAGGTCTCTTTTTGGCCTGTCTTTTTCTCATGTCTTTTTCTTAAAAGTTTTTAAAAATTACTTTTTAGCGTCTTTAGGTCTCTTAGCACCATATTTAGATCTTCTTTGTGTACGACCGTTAACTCCAGCCGTATCTAAAGCACCACGAACGATGTGGTATCTAACTCCTGGTAAATCTTTTACCCTTCCGCCTCTAACTAATACTATCGAGTGCTCTTGTAGATTGTGTCCTTCTCCAGGAATGTAAGCATTCACCTCATTACCATTTGTCAAACGTACACGCGCAACTTTACGC
>CBFHBH010000224.1:0-4500 GCA_965653735.1 uncultured Flavobacterium sp.
AAGGTTGGGCCGGAGCATTTTTATACAATGAAAAAGCAAATACAGCCTTGAAAAACTTCTTCAAACGTGAAGATACATTATCAGTGGGAATTTGTAACGGTTGTCAGTTGTTCATGGAATTGGAATTAATCAATCCAGAACATGAAATTCACGGAAAAATGCTTCACAACGAAAGTCATAAGCACGAAAGTATCTTTACTTCTGTAACCGTTCAGAAAAATAATTCTGTAATGCTATCATCTTTAGAAGGTGCTACGCTTGGAGTTTGGGTTTCTCATGGTGAAGGTAAGTTCAATTTACCATATTCAGAAGAACAATATAACATTGTTGGAAAATATGGATATGAAGCATATCCAGCAAATCCAAACGGATCTATGTTTAATACTGCGATGATGTGCGACAAAACAGGTCGTCACTTGGTAACAATGCCTCACATTGAGCGTTCAACTTTCCCTTGGAACTGGGCGCATTATCCTGATAACGGATATAAAGACGAAGTAACACCATGGCATGAAGCTTTTGTCAATGCTCGTAAGTGGATCGAAGAGAAAAATAAGTAATAATAAAAGCGCCTAATTAGGCGCTTTTTTATTCAGTTACTAATTGCAAAATAGTATCATAAAGTTCCTCAACATTGACAGGTTTGCTAAGAACCTTTTTAATACTAGCCGCAACAAATAATTCTTTATTAATTTCTTCAGAAATTGCAGTTAGCGCAACAATAGGAATATGTGGTTTTTTCTTTGAAATATAATCAGAAGCTTCAAAGCCATCCATAATAGGCATCATAATATCCATTAAAACCAAATTATAGTCTTTTTCATCAATTTTTTTACAAGCTTCTAAACCGTCGTTGGCTATTTCACATTTATACCCTTTTTTGGTGATGATCTTTTGGGTAATTAATTGATTCGTTTTATTATCCTCTACCAATAAAATTGTAATTGCTGAAGGGTCTTTGATTTCTTTTTTAATAGGTATTGTATCTAAATCTTCGTGATACTTTTCAAAATCAAGTGAAAAAGATATTGTAGTTCCTTTGTTGGGTTCAGAATCTATAGAAATATTTTTATTAAACAATTCTAAGGTTTTTTTAACCAGAGTTAACCCTAACCCCGAACCACCATATTCATAATTTATTTTTTCAGACCCTTGAAAAAACAAATCGTATATTTTTTCTTTTATTTCTTGATTGATTCCTATTCCTGTATCTTTAATTACAAACTGAATTTCTATTTTTTCTGCATTTTGATTGATTTTATTTACCTCAACAATAACATTACTGTTTTTTGAAAATTTAAATGCATTATCAATCAAACTAAACAAAACTTGATACAATTTAGCTTCATCAAAGATCAATTTTTTAGGAATTCTAGAATCATAATTTAATGTTGCTGTATTATTATTAATTCTACTCTTTTTGACTGTCGTCAAGATTTTATTAAGCAATTCCTCTACCTCAACAATATCTTTTTTTGGCACATAATCTTTTTCTAAACTATCAATAACATTAATTTCAATAATATTTCCAGATAAGCTATATAGCTTTTGTACTGAAGCTTGTAATTGTTCTATATTTTTCTCGTAATCACTTTTATCTTCTTCCATTAAATGGAGTAAACCATTCAAAGTATAAATAGGTGTTCGCAACTCGTGGGAAATAGTATCTAGCAATTTTTTCTTGATACCTAAAGCTGTTTCTAATTCAGAATTTACTTTATGAAGCATTTCATTCTTTTCATTAAGTAACTTGTTGGTGTAATTTTTAAATTTAGCATTACGGTACTGGAAATACAACAAAACCATTAAAGTTATAATTGCAATAGGAAATATTACAAGCAGTGAGTTTTTATACTTTTCATTTTCGCTTCTAAGTTCATTTTCCTTAATAATAGACTGAAATTCAATATTTTTTATTTCTAACTCTCGCTTTTGATTTAAAGAGTGATTCATTTTAACAATCCTATAAACCAAACGTTTTTTGAAATAATCACTCGCAATTCTTAAATTTTCTGCTGATTCTTTGTATTTACCTTGCTTTTGATATAATTTTCCTAAAACCGAAAAATATCTTGATTTTAAAAGAAAATCTTCATCATGATTTTGAAAAATAGTTGAGTTTTTGGCTACTTCTAGATGTTCTAAGGCTTCTTCAAATTGGTTTAAATGATAATAACTTTCAGCAATGAGTAAGTTAACTTCAGGCTGATCTAAATCACCTCCAGTTTCTTTATTAATTTCTAAATATTTAAATCCGTTATCTAATGTTGCTTTCCAATCCTCTTTCTTTAAATATAAAAGTGTAAGGTTGTAGTACATGTCAACTTGCTTAACTTTTGGAGCATATTTTTTAAGGTATTCTTCTGCAAGTAAAGTGTACTTTTCATCAAGTTTCTCATTTCCTTGCGAATTATAAAAAACTGCTAAATGCTCATAATATTCACCTCTAATACAGTTGTTATTATGTTCGCTTAATATTTTTTCTGCCTTGTCGAGAACTTTTTTACTGCTAGTATAATCGAATTTGGTAATGTAGTAGTAGGATATCTCAAGATATAAATAAAGAAGCTGATCAAAATTTTTAGCATCAATTAATTTCTTCTCTAATTCATTGATCATTTTTGATCCTTGTTGATAATGTTCATAATCATCAACATCAAGTACTTTTCGAGCTTCTTCAAACTCTTTTAAAACTTTTGGATCAATTACAGTTTGTCCTTGAAAGGGATAAATTGGACTAGAAGTAAAAAAAACAAATACAAAAAAACCAATTGACAGCAGTTTCACTATCATGGATTGATTTTTTGCGCAAAGAGTTCTTTTAGTAAATTTCACCCTTAATTCATTAATTTTTATGAATTTACAATAATAATTACTTCTATTCAAATTTTATAGTTTATACTACTTCTTTTTCCGTTGTAGTTGTCAAAAAACGTAATAAATAATTTAAAATTGCCCATTAACTCTAGATTATTATATTTGGAAAAAAATTAAAATGCATTTCATTCTATTAAGTATTATCTGCAGTGTATTTGTAGGTGTACTGCTTAAAATTGCTCGCCAAAAAGAACTTAGTATTTACCAAATTATTTCATGGAATTATGTATTTGCATTGATTTCTTTATTGATATTCTTCAAACCTAAAATCAATTTAGAATTTAGTTTACCAACAGGAATTATAACGGGTAGCCTAATTGTACTTTTACCCATAATCTTTGTTTTTCAGGCCAAAGCCATAAAACATTCTGGTATTGTAAAGACCGATATAGTACAGCGTTTATCATTATTTATTTCAATCAGTTTTTCTTTGTTCATCGCCAAAGAAGTTTTCGATACTTATAAAATAACTGGATTAATTATTGCCTTCGTAGCTATATTTTTTACTTTTTACAAAAAACAACAAACTGAATCTAATCAAACCAAATCTTTTTATCTTTTGCTAGTTCTATTTGGCTTCGGAATTATAGATATTTTATTTAAAAAAGTTGCCATGATAGGAGATTTACAGTTTACCGAACTATTGTTGCTTGTTTTTAGTGGAGCTTTCATTATTTCAACTTTAATTTCATGCTACAATATTTTGGTAAAAAAAGAAACTTTCTCAATTAAAAATTTATACTGGGGAATTTTAGTTGGTGTATTAAACTTTGGTAATATTTCATTTTACATTAAAGCTCACCAATCCTTGTCTTCAAATCCTTCAACAGTATTCATAGGGATGAATATGGGAGTTATTTTATTAGGAAGTTTAATTGGTATATTCTATTTCAAAGAAAAGCTGACAAAATTAAATTATATTGGGCTATTACTTTCACTAATTTCAGTTGCCTTTATAGCTTATTCGCAATTAAACTAGTTTTTAAAATTTTAATACTTTTTTGTTAAGAACATAGAAGCTATCTTTGTTTTACTAAAACGTTGTAGTCATGGAAGAATGTATTTCAGTATTTGATATGTTAAAAATCGGTGTTGGGCCCTCAAGTTCACATACACTTGGTCCTTGGCGTGCTGCCGAACGATTTTTAAATGAATTAAATGAAATAAACATTCTTGAAAAAGTAAATCTAGTCAAAGTAGATTTATACGGTTCGTTATCCTTAACTGGTGTAGGTCATGCTACTGACTTAGCTGTAATGTTAGGCCTTAGTGGACAAGATCCTGAATACATTCCAGTACAAGATATAGATGGAATTATAAAAAATATCAAAGCTACAAACAAATTAAAGCTTGCTAATAAACTGATACAGAAATTGTTTTCAATAAAAATTTTCTTCCTTTCCACGCAAACGGGTTGACTTTTACAGCGTTTTATGAAAATAGTAAATACGAATCAACTTTCTACTCTATAGGAGGAGGATTTGTAGTTAAAGAAGAAACAACTTCAGCAAAGTCTGAAATAAAATGTGCATTCCCCTATCCTATTAATCTTGCATCTGAATTATTAGAATACTGTCAAAAACAAAATCGAAAAATTTCTGAAATTGTTTATGACAACGAAAA
>CBFHBH010000225.1:0-4425 GCA_965653735.1 uncultured Flavobacterium sp.
AACCCGCTTTATTGCCTAGAAGCTCTTTCATTCTTTTTACTTCTTCAATGATGTCATCAGAAGGATGTATCGCAACAGAATATTTATTAATCATTATTAAGTAGCTAATGAGTTTTAGTAATACATCTTAAACCCCATTGTCTTACAGATGGTGTATTGTTTTTCATATAAGGCTTCCACTAATTCGATAACCTCATCATATTCTTCATATAAGGAGAAGTATAAATTATCGAGAGCAGCACTTAAAACGGGAACCCTATTGCCGTATCCAGAAATGGCTTTTGCACCAGTAACGTCCAGAAAATACTGAAATGTTTCTTCCTCTAAATCTAAAAGCATTGTATTGGCAAAGTGAATTATTTTCCCTTTTAACTTTCCTTCAAAAAACTCGGCAAGCTCTTCAAAACTGTAATAATAGTTATCAATTTTAAGTTCCTGTTCTTTTCCTTCAAATACCAGATAAATAATAGTGTAATCTCTAAAGTTTCGATCTTCATACAGCAAAGTGCTTATACTTTCATCAAAATCTTCAATACTGTCACATGTTTTGTAAACATTAGTTATGCCATACTGGATGGCTAAATTTTCCAGAGCAGGTAAAAAAAGACTCTTAACAGGAGCTTCAATATCGGCAACCGATTCTAAACAATATATCCGTTTTTTAGAAGACATAAAATGAGTTAAATAACGTACTAAAAGTAATATATTTTTTAATTCATTTTTTGCGAAAACTGATCAATTAAATAAACGGCTCTGTAAGTTTGTATTTATGTGAAAATAATACCAAGCCAACTTTTGATTTAATATTGAAACGTTCAAAAAGAGCAGTACGATAGGCTTCGATAGATTTAATGGAAAGATTCATCATATCCGCCATTTGATCATAAGTAAACTCGTTTGCATCGCACACTAGTTTTAAGAAAGTGAGTTCTCTTTCTGAAAGCACTATATCTATCTTTTCTGTTTGAACGGGCACATTATAATTTTTTATGCGTTTAAGAATGTCGGTTATATTATTGTACCCAATTTTTATGATATTGTCAATTGCGAATTGTAAATCGGCAGCACTACAGTTTTTATGTAAAAAGCCTCTTGCACCGTGATGATAACTTGCATTAATAATGTTCTCATCAAAATGTTGTGTTAACAATAACACTTTGTATTCCTCTTCTTTTTCTTCAAGTACTTGTAAGACATCAATTCCTGTCATATTAGGCATCGAATAGTCAAGGATATACACATCTGGTTTAGGGTTTAAGGGTAGACTTTCTAAAAAATCTTCTCCATTGTCAAATTCATGAATCACATTGTAAGTGCCTATTTTATGCAAGAGTTCCTTTAGTCCCTGTCTAACAATTGCGTGATCATCTATAATGCAAATAGTCGATTTTTGTGAAGTCATGATTTATTGTTTTTCTGTGAGTAGGATAGTAGTACCTTCACCTATTTTAGTTTTAATGTCCAGTTCGTAATTAATAATAGCTGCACGATTACTCATGTTATGAATGCCGAGTGTTTTAGTAGTTTCTTTTATTTTGTTAGAATCAAACCCTTTGCCGTTATCACTTACCATCATTTTAAAATAGGGATTTGTATTAATGGTTATTATTATCTCTGATGCTTTTGCATGTTTAAGACAATTGTTGATGATTTCCTGAAAGATACGGTATATTACTATTTTTTCATTGATAGAGTATTCTTTACCAGTATCACTTTCTAAAGAAAATTTGAAGCGAATTTTTGAATTCTTTTGTAAACGTTTCACCTCGTTAGCGATGGCTTTGATAATGTTTTGTTGTACCAATAACTGATTACTTAATGAATGACTCACACCTCTAATAGATTGGGCTAAATTTCCAACCGATTCAGAAAGGGGTTCTAATACGGGTTTAAAACCATCATTATCCAATTTTAGATTTTCTAACTGAAAATTGATGTAAGTAAGTTGCTGTCCCACATCATCATGCAAATCCTGTGCAATGTTATTAAGTACCTGTTCTTGAGTTTCTAATATGGTTTGATTGAGTGTTTTTTGAAAGTCAATGTCTTTTTGATAAATAAGCTTGGTGTAGTTTTTTACTTTGTTAATGTAAAGTTTTACGATTAGTATGCAAAAAAGCACTAATAATAAAACGAACAATAAACCAATAATAATTCCAAACGCAATACTATACATGTTGCAATCTTTTTTCTCTAAAAATATAGACGTTCAACAAAGTGTAATAAATGATGTTTACTACAGTCATAATTAATGGATATAGTTTGATGTTTCCAAAAACAATTGTTGAAGCCAATTCTTTGCTTTTAAACCCAAAAACAAAACTTAATCCAAAAAAGAAAAGTATAGGAGCACTTAGTAATACATATTTGTTCGTGGTGAAAAAACTAAAATTCTCTAATTTAAGATGATAAAAACTTTCCCAAATAAAGATTCCTATATACAATAAGGCTCCTACTATGAAAGTGATATAATTGAATTTTTCGGTACCTTCAATTAAGAACAAATTTAAGAAAGCAAAACTGAAAAAAAAGATAGTAACAACTTCCATTACTTTTTTAGACTTGCTGTTTTTTAAAAGTAGTATTAACCAAAGACCATTATGTAAAATTACATTTATAGTAGAGGAGAATCCAATTGTTTTTTTGGTAAATAATAAAGCAGAGTTTATGAGTTCTGTTCCAAAACTGATTAATAGTATAGTAATCAAAATTCGATAGGTAGTTTTTTGAAAACCTAATGTCATTGCATAAATCAATGTGATAATCACATAAATTTTTATGAAATTAATTGACTGTATAAAAAAATCTAGCATACTATATTTCGTTTTTAAAGAGCAGAACTCAATACTATTTAGAAACCACTTGAAACTATAAAAGGACCTGTTGCTCCTGGAAAATCTGATAAATCATAATAACCCACTTCCATTCCATTTTTAGTTATTTTAAAGATTACCTTTTCCTTTTCTTTCTCTCCGTTTTCAATTTTTACATTGATGATCGCTTTGGTGAAGTGGATAGTGTCATTTTCGGCCAATTTATATTTCTTCTCAAGTCCCTTAAAAAAAGGAATCGAATAGCATGTTGCTTCAGAAGAAAATAAACCAACTTTCTTTAGGTCTAATGTTGGGCTAGTTATATCAAAGCTTACATAGGAGTCGTAGCAAGAATCATTGGCAATAACATCTTTAATTTGTTTCCAAGTTTTGTCATAATAACGGATAGTTGTACTGTTTTCCTGGTGTGCGTTTGCAAATTTTTTAAATGTTTCAGCATCTTCAATATCGTGTAGAGATAGAATGCAATCTTGTAAATCAAGAGCACATAATTCGGCTCCATGTTGTTTTAACCAATCTTGTCTAGCAGAATCACTTTTCAGATTGTAAAGTTCAGTGACTAAATCATTATCACATACTTTTTCGGGAATTGCATCAGTTTGAATGTTTTCACCTGAACCTTCAACTGGTTTTTCTTTTTTGCATCCTATGATTGCAACAGAAAAGAGCATAATAAGTACTGTTTTTTTCATAATGTAGTGTGTTAGGTAAATTGTTTTACAAAGTTTGTTTATTCTATTTTTTTTCAAACTAGGGGAAACCCTATTTCGTGGTTATGATATCCCTAATCCCTTGATTATTGCTAAAATATCACTTTTTTCTTAATAAAACACTGTGTTTTCTAGCTATTTAACGGATAGGGGAAAAACCCTAGTTAAGGGAGTATTCCCCTATATAATAGAGGAGTGTGTAGAAGTAATTTTGGATATCTACAAACTAAATACTTCAAATTATGAAAAAAACAAAAACTTTATTAGCAGTTTTCTGGGCTTTATTTAGCCTTGGAATTTATGCGCAAGAATGTGATAAATTACTTGCAGATGGTTTATATTCTTTCACAAGAATGACGAGAACAGATTCCTAAGAACTTATTTTCTTTCAGAATCTTTTAAAACTGATATGAAAAGTGGTAAATGGGGAGGTTCTTTATCTATTCCAATTGATGGAGTCCCATTTTCAATAGGTGCTAACGATAGTGAGCAAAAGTATACAGAATTAAGAACTAAACTTCTTTCAATAACCGAATTGAAAATTGAATCTGGTAGTACACAAGTATTACTACAATCTATACCTAATACAAATTTATATGAAGCATATATAAATTGTATTGATAAAACAACTCAACCTAATCTTTCTGGTTTTATTCAAGGTACAAATGTCGAAACTGAAGATGCTGTAGTTTTTACTATTTATTATAGACCATCTTCTCCATCAGATCCAATGCCTAGAGTCACTAGCTTTAATGTAGTGCCAGAAAATTCAGTTGTAAGTGGTTCTTTAGCAGTTGGGCAATCATTAAGTGGCTTTACCACATTGGTTACTTGTAAGCGTCCAGCTGATAAAGATTTGATTTTGACTCTTCAAACAGATA
>CBFHBH010000226.1:0-4407 GCA_965653735.1 uncultured Flavobacterium sp.
TTATCTCCTGTCGTACAATAGTGAATCTCAAGTGAGTCCCCGTCTTGTACAATGTCCTTTGAATAATGTACTGCGTCTTTGTCCCCGAGGCGAACTTTAGTCGCACCTTCATTTTCTGAAAGTTCATCATTCAAATTTTTTTTGAGGAATTTTTCCTTTGATTCAATGTCGCCCGTCTCAAGTCGCATTGCGGTAATTCTCAAATTACCTTTCCAATCTTTCTTGTCCATGGAAAATATTAAAACTGTCAGTATTGTTAAAACTCTCATGTCGTGAAGCAATGCACGCTAACGGTCCTTGGCTAGCTGCTGTTGTGGTGTTTTGTTACTAGCCAAACCAAATATACGAATACTTTCGGATTTTCGGAGAAAATTCGGAAGTAAGCTAGAAGCCACAATAACAGCTAACCAATGTTATGCCTCGTTTTTATATCTGTCAAAATATTTATTCAATGTTTCGATTAGTCTGTCCGAACTTATGTCAAGTCCAGCAGATGCAATATTGAATGGAGAGTTGTAATTGTTAATATTAAACTGCATTAGCTTTCTTCTAAATTCGTTTGTCTCTTTTGCAAGCCAATATTCAGGATTTTTTACTCCGATTATTACAATTCTGGTGCTTTGTATTTTAATTTCCTCAAAACCTTTTATATCAGTCCATTTTAAAAATTCCGTTAGTGATTTTTTCGGATTTACATTAAGTCCTTCTGAGTCGATAATTAAAGCAATCTCTGATTTTATCAATCTTTTAATACCAACAAAAATTCCAAGTCCAAAAAAGACAATTCCTGCAATTCCAATTCCACGAGTAAAAATTGGATTTTTAGCTCTCCAACTAGTCAGGTTGTCCGCTTCTATAACTAGCCAAAAACCTATTGCAACAAAAGCAATAGAAGCTAGTAATAACCATAATGATTTCTTTTTACTTGAATAAATTTCGATTCTTTCCATTTAGGTTTGTTGTTTTAAAATGAGGCATAACGTTCCGCGGCTTGCGGAAGTGGCGACTTTTTAATTAATAGTTGTAAATATAATCAATTTTTGAACTTAGTAGTTTCCGGCCAAGAAACGCAAAACGAGCCATTGCTGCAAACCGCTGTTAGCACCAGTACTTATTTTTCAGTATAATTTTCCATATAATCATTCACTGAACTTATTATCTTGACTTTCGGGCTTAGAGATTTCTGAATAATTTCTAAGTCGTTTTTGTCAAATTTTGAATCAGTAATTTTGAGTACTTTCAGATTTGAAAGTAACTTCAGCTTAGGTATTTCAGAGACAATATTTAGGTTCTTGTTCAGTGCTAAGTCTAAAACTTCAAGATTTTTGAGTTGTGATATTGATTTTGGTAAACTTTTCAGATTATTTGAGTTTAGAATTAAAACTTTCAATGACTTCAATTCTGATATTTTTTCAGGCAACTCATAGATTTGGTTTTTCTCAATGTCACTTTCTGGCAATGCTGATAATGGCGGATAGAATACAATTTCTTTTGCACCAAGTTTTAGTTTAGTTAAGTTTTTGTATTCAAAAATGCTATCAGGAATTGTTGCTAGTCTTCTGCTACTTAAATCAACTTCGGTTTTTATTCGATTATTCTTTTCAGAACATGAATAGAAAAATATAAGTGTAAATACTAATAAATATCTCATTTTGCAGTTGTTGAAGTATTGGTGCTAACGTCCCGCCGGCTTTCTGTCAGTGGCGGTTTTTTATTACTGACGTTTAAAAATATACCAAAAAGTAGAAAAAAAAAAACTTCTTTTTAAAGAAGAAGAGCAAACACTAACCATCCCAAATAAATCCCTAAACCCGCCATTGCAGAAAACCGCTGTTGTGCGTTCGTAATTATTAATTTATTTTTTTATAATTCAGTAATCTTCCTAAACTTGTAGTTTCTATTATTACGTTATTTCCTTCTTCTACATCGTTATATTTAAAAGTATTACTAAAAAATAGAATATGACATGGTTTGAATATTATTACCCTTTTTTTATTCCAAATTTTGCGCTTCCAAATCACAGAACTTCTTTTTTCAGTTTTGTAGTCCCTTTTTATTTCAATTTTCTTTATCAGAAAGTTTAAAACAACTAAAATGAGTAATGGTAAACAGAATAAATGTATTTCTAAAACAGCTTTAATATATTCTTCAAAATTTTCAGGTATATGCGTAGGTTTTCTTCTCCATCCATAGTAAGGGAAAAAAAATGAGTAAGCGTAAAGAAATATTGTCGTTAAATTTGCTACTATATACCAATCCTTGCTAAATCTGAATAAATTAGTTCTTTTTAATTTTTTTATGTCTTCTTCGGTTAGTTTTTTTTGCATAGTTTGGTATTATGACGCACAACGTGTTTATATGCGCAACATTTTATCTTTTATACACCCAAAAATGGGTGGATAAGCGAAGTTTTATTGCGTTTTTAAAAATAATAAAATTTACTTACAAATCATCAAACGGACTTTTAATTTGTTGAATGTTTTTTGTGCTTACATGAGTGTAAATTTCAGTTGTTTTACTACTATTATGACCTAGTAATTCTTGAATATAACGTAAATCTGTACCGCTTTCTAATAGGTGCGTTGCATAACTATGTCTTAACCAATGTAAAGTAACAGGCTTTTGAATCCCTGTTTTTTTCAATGTATTTTTTAAAACTTGTTGTAAGCTCCTTGCATCATATTGTTTTCCCGGATGTTGTCCTTCAAATAAATAAAATTTCGGCTTATAAAGTTTGTAGTATTCTCGAAGTAATTCTAGTATTTTTGGACTCAACGGAACAATTCTGTCTTTTTTGCCTTTTGAGTTTTTTAAAATAACAATGTTTCTTTTCGAATCAATATGTTGAGGTTGTAAGGCTAATAATTCACCACAACGTAACCCACATGAATAAATTAAACTCAACATAACCCGATGCTTAATGTTTATAGGTGAAGTAATAATTTGTTTAACTTCTTCCTTGCTTAAAACATTTGGAAGCTTTTTTTCTCTTTTTGGACGATGAATTTTTTCAATTTCAATAGTCTTTCCTTCAACTGTCTTAAAAAATAATTTTATAGCATTTACAATTTGATTTTGATAAGAAGATGATAATTTGTTTTTTAGAATATAGTTGTTATTGTATAAAATTACATCTTCGTTAGTGATTTGGTTTATAGATTTTGTGTTAAAAAAAGTCAAAAAAGATTTTAAAGCATCACTATAGATGGTTATTGTGCTTGAGCTATAACGTTTTGAGGACATATAATTTTTAAACGCCCTAATATTCTCACTCCCTTCTAGATTTGGAGATAAAGTTTGTGATAAAGGAAGTTTAAAGCTTATTCGGTTTTCTTCGGTATCTGGTAAATGCCAGTATCCTTGACTGGAAGACCATAAAGCATTTTCAAAAGTTTTAATTTGTGCAATTAATTTTGCGTTCTTTTCAAAATAAACAGCAATTCTAGGAGTGTTTTTATGCAAAACAGCTTTGGCTTTCCAATTCATTTTTAAGGCTTATAATAATTCAAAAATAATGTTTTTTAAAAAATAAATATCTTTAGTCAAATAAATTAGTTTCTAAAAAACAAGTTAAGTTAATAATGCCTTGACCATACTCCGACCATACTCCGTATCAAAGCCGTACATAAGCCGAGTAAAGCCGAATAAAACAAAATGTAACTCATAAGTCATAAATCACAACGGATTAAAATACTTTGTATATTTGTGAACCTATTTTTTTAAAGAATGATTTACCCAAAAATACCTTTGGCACAAAGTATTATCGAGATTTGTAACGCAAAATTGGAAGTGCAGCTGTTGGTGGATGGTTGTAAAAAAGTAGGTGTAACGCATGTGGTTATTTCTCCCGGATCCAGAAATGCACCCTTAACCATTGGTTTTACAAATAATTCCGCCTTTACTTGTTATAGTATTGCCGATGAGCGTTGTGCAGCCTTTTTTGCTCTGGGAATTGCGCAACAAATACAAAAACCTGTTGCTGTAGTTTGTACTTCAGGTTCGGCCTTGCTAAATTATTATCCAGCAGTGGCTGAGGCTTTTTATAATCAAATTCCTCTAGTTGTTATTTCGGCAGACAGACCTCATGATAAAATTGACATTGGCGACGGACAAACTATTCGTCAGGAAAATGTGTATGTCAATCATATTTTGTACAATGCTAATTTGTTAGAAGAAGCATCTGAAGAAAATGATTTGAAAATTCAAGAAGCTTTATTTATAGCTAATTCTAAAAAAGGACCTGTTCATATTAATGTTCCGTTTGAAGAGCCTTTGTATGAAATTGTCGAAGAGCTTTCGGTAAAACCATGTTTGGTTAATTTGGTTCCAGAAAAGAAAGAGAAACCTAATTTAGAGGAGTTTATTCAGCTTTGGAATCAATCGTCTAAAAAAACGATGCTGCTAGGA
>CBFHBH010000227.1:0-4385 GCA_965653735.1 uncultured Flavobacterium sp.
TCAATTGTATGAATTTCTGTTCCATGTGGATACTGTCTAACCAATACAACTTCCTTACGATTACCTGTAATGGTTATATCTCCGCTATTAGCTATGGCTTCAAGGATAGTTACTTTATCTTGAAAAAGTGTTTTTGTTCCTGGCGAACCAACCTCTCCATTTGTTGTGTAGCGTAAGCCTGCTAATTTTACCAAAACAAACAAGTCAGCTTCTTTATTAAAATATTCATCTAATAATTGCTTTTCAACTTTGGCTCTAACCTCTTCAAGTGTTAGTCCTAAAACTGCAATTTCCCCTAGAACAGGAACTCTTATATTTCCATGATCATTTACAGTAAAACCATCAAAATATAAAGCATCAGTTGAATTACTACTAGCACCACTCGTTGAAGAATTAAACATTTCTACCAACTTTTGATCTAGTGCCTTTAATTTGATACTCAAAACATCATTCACCTGAACACGATATGGTTTTAATGGCACAACTTCAATTGATGTTTCATTTTTCTTTGCATTTGCATCTTGCAGATAGGTTAAATCCTTGTTAGACACACAAGATGTCATAAAAACAAGAAACAGTAAGCAAAGAAAACTATATATTTTATTCATATTTTGAGTCAATTTAAGGAAACAAATATAGTTTTTCATTTCTAATAATGAAATCATATTCATCTAATTATTCTTGATTGAATTCTCGAACGGGATTCGGTTAATTATACTTCTTCCTAAAGTCACTTCATCTGCATATTCGAGCTCATCTCCTACAGAAATTCCTCTTGCAATTGAAGATGTAATTACTCCAGTGTCTTTAATTTGTTTGTAAATATAAAAATTAGTGGTATCGCCCTCCATTGTTGAACTTAAAGCAAAAATTATTTCTTGAACATTACCCAATTTTACTTTTTCAACCAAACTAGAAATATTAAGTTGACTTGGACCAATTCCATCAATTGGTGAAATCTTCCCTCCAAGAACGTGATAAATCCCTCTAAATTGCCCAGTATTCTCAATAGCCATCACATCTCTAATATCTTCCACTACACAAATAACGTGATGATTTCTACTTGTATTAGCACAAATTTCACAAGTATCTACATCTGAAATATTATGACATGATTGACAAAACTTTATATCCTCTCTCATTTTTTGCAAAGCATTTGCAAGAAAATCTGTTTGCTCTTTAGGTTGCTTTAACAAATGTAAAACCAAACGCAAAGCAGTACGCTTACCAATACCTGGTAATTGCGACATTTCATTTACCGCATTTTCCAATAATTTTGAAGAGAAATCCATTGTGCAAAAATAGTCAATTTGGGAGTTGTATAATTTGAAAATTTGAAGATTATTTATGTAAATTGGCACAATCTAAAAACATTTTAAATGAGTCCATTTGCAATTTTATCACTTATAGTAATCTATTTTGGAATTTTATTCTTCATTTCTCATGTTATGAGTAAAAATAACAGTGGAAATGATGCTTTTTTTAAGGCCAATAAAAATTCTAAATGGTATTTGGTTGCTTTTGGAATGATTGGAACAGCACTTTCTGGGGTAACTTTTATTTCAGTTCCGGGTGAAGTTGGAAATCCTGATTTACAATTTAAATATTTTCAGTTTGTATTAGGAAATGCAATAGGCTTTATAATTGTAGCTACAGTTCTACTTCCTTTGTATTACAGAATGAATTTGACTTCAATTTATGGATACATTGAACAACGACTTGGAAAAACTAGTTATAAAACAGCCGCATCTATTTTCCTGATAAGCCGAACCATTGGATCAGCTTTTAGATTGTACTTAGTGGTAATTGTTTTACAACGTTATGTTTTTGATTATTATGGAATTCCATTTACTGTTACTGTATTTTTATCATTATTATTAATTTTTGCTTACACTTATAAAGGCGGATTAAAAACAATCATCATTACTGATACCTTACAAACGTTCTTCTTAGTTTCATCTGTTTTCTTGACCATTTTCTTTATTTGCAAAAGTTTAGATTTATCTGTTTTTCAGGCATTTGAAACCGTTAAAGAGAGCCAATATTCTAAAATCTTCTTTTTTGATGATTATTTAAAAGGAAATTATTTTTGGAAACAAATCTTTGGTGGAATATTCGTAACTATAGCCATGGTTGGTCTTGACCAAGATTTAATGCAAAAGAATTTGAGTTGTGCCAACATTGGTGAAGCCCAAAAAAACATGTTCACGTTTACTGGAATCTTTGTTATTATAAACATTTTCTTTTTAAGTGTTGGAGCCTTATTATATATGTATGCTGAGAAAAATGGTATTGCTGTTCCAATGGTTGATGATGTTGCGAGAACTGACTTTTTATTCCCTGAAATTGCATTAAAATCACTTGGATTAATTCCTGCAATCGTATTTTTATTAGGGTTGACAGCAGCGACATTTGCGACAACCGATTCGGCTTTGACTGCCTTAACAACTTCTTTTTGTGTCGACTTTTTAGGAATGGAAAAAAGCGAAAACATTAATAATCCAAATATCGTTAGAACCCGACATTTGGTTCATATTGGATTTTCTTTTTTAATGTTTTTAGTAATTGTATTTTTCAATGCGGTGAATGATGCTTCAGTGGTGAAAATGATTTTCAAAATTGCTTCATATACTTATGGTCCGCTATTGGGATTGTATGCTTTTGGTTTGTTCATGAAAACCAAAACAGTCAACGACAAATTAGTACCTTTTATTTGTTTAATTTCTCCAGCAATTTGCTATTTCATATCAACATATTCATCAGAATGGTTGGGTGGCTATACAATCGCAGAAGAATTAATCATTATTAACGGATTAATTACTTTTATAGGATTATTGTTTATTAGTAAACCAGCAACTGGCAAAACTAGATTTTAAATGTTGCTTCGAGAGCCTCAGCAACCTTTAGTATTGATTAGTGGTTAATAAAACCAAAGTACAAGCAACCTCATAATTTATTTTGCTTAGATCAAGTATTTTATAAAACTCAGGATTTTCTGTACCAGGATTAAAAATGACTCTTCTTGGATTTAAACCCACGATGTAATCGTAATATTCTTTTTGCCTTTGCGGATTAATATACAATGTTACAGTATCAATATTCTTAAAATCAGGAAAACCTATTTGAACTTCTATATCAAGAACAATTTCATTTTTCAATCCAATTGCTACCACTTCATGATTGTGATTCAACAACCTGTTTATAGCCAAAAAAGAATATCGTTCAGGGTTAGAACTTGCCCCAATAACTAAAGTTTTCATTGTATCTCTGTTTTACTAAATAAAATTAGTATTTTTAATCGGAAATAAATTATTCCTTAACATTACTTTCATATCATCAACGAATTGCCAAGCTAATTTTGCAAAAAACTTATGGATTTATTTTTCTACATTTTCGCCGCTTTATTTTCTGTATTAAACCCTATTGGAGCTATCCCTGTTTTCGTTGGACTAACCAATGGATATACTAGAGAAGAACTTTCAAAAACTTCACGATGGACAGCCATAAATGTTTTTATCATTATGATTGTGGCTTATTTTATGGGTGAATATGTATTGCGTTTCTTTGGAATTAGCTTAGAAGCACTTCGAATTGCTGGCGGAATGATTATTGCCAATTCAGGTTTTGGGTTATTATCTGGAAAAGTAAAAAAACGTAAAGGAATCAACAAAAAGGTAGAAGACGAAGCTCAACAAAAACATGCAATAGCCTTGACTCCACTAGCCATGCCTTTATTAGCAGGACCTGGTTCAATTTCTTTATTAATTGCTTTTTATCAAGAACATAACAATTGGACTGCCGTTTCAATTGCCATTGGCGCTATTTTGGCCGTAGCTTTATCTATTTTCTTAGTCCTAAACAGCGCACACTATTTAGTAAAATATCTTGGAGAAGCAGGAATTATAAAATAAAAAAGTCCGACTGTGTCGGACTTTTTTATGCTTTATTCTTTTGGAAGAAAAACTTCGGCCATCATACAACGGGCACTTCCGCCTCCATATTTTTCTACAGTTTCTAAATTAGAATATAAAATAGAAGTATGTCTTTCTATTTGGGCTATTTGACCTTTGTTTAATGAATTAAAGGCTGACTCGCTCATGACTAAATATGTTTTATCATTTGCTCCTTTTACCTGAAGCATATTTCCAGCAAAAGCATTTAGCTGGCTTTCTGTGATATAAATAATTTCTTTCCCGTCTTGTTTTAAGCTATCAGTAACCGATTTTTTTTCTGTCTTATCATCAATACATTCAGAACATACCACTGCGAAAGTTTCACCAACAGTCATCATCACATTAGTGTGATAAATCAGTTCACGATTTCCTTCAACTGTTTGATACGCATTAAAAATAATTGGTGAATATTCAAAGTCTTCACAGAATTCA
>CBFHBH010000228.1:0-4385 GCA_965653735.1 uncultured Flavobacterium sp.
TTACCAACGTGGTGTGACAGTCATACACACATTGTATATGCTGGCAATAGAGTTCAAGAGTTTGTGGATAGGATAAACGGATTGAGCTATGAAGAAATAGCAAATCGTGGCGGAGGCATTTTAAATTCAGCCAAAAGAGTTAATGAAACTTCTGAAGATATAATCTATCAAGAATCTAAAGCCAGACTTGAAGAAATAATGAAACAAGGAACAGGAGCTGTTGAAATTAAGTCAGGTTATGGATTAACGGTTGATGGAGAATTAAAAATGCTAAGAGTTATAAAACGATTGGCACAAAATTATCCAATCAAGATTAAATCTACTTTTTTAGGAGCTCATGCCTTCCCTACTGAATATAAAGAAAATCATTCAGCATACATAGATTTGATTATAAATGAAATGCTTCCTAAAATTGCTGAAGAAAATCTAGCAGATTATATTGATGCTTTTCTAGAAACAGGTTATTTTTCTATTGAAGAGACAGAAAAAATTATGATTGCTGGCAAAAAATATGGATTAGTTCCAAAAATTCACGTTAATCAGTTCACTGCAATCGATGGAATAAAAGCTTGCGTAAAACACGAAGCTCTTTCAGTAGATCATTTAGAAATTGTTACTGATGAAGATATTGAAGTTTTAAAAGATAGTAAAACAATGCCTGTTGCTTTACCGAGTTGTTCATACTTTATCAGTATTCCATATACACCTGCACGAAAAATGATTGAAGCTGGGTTACCATTAGCCTTAGCAACTGATTATAATCCAGGTACCACCCCATCAGGAAATATGAATTTTGTTGTGGCAACTGCCTGCATCAAAATGAAAATGACACCTGAGCAAGCAATAAATGCTGCAACTATAAATGGAGCATATGCCATGGGGATTTCAGAAACTCATGGTTCTATTACAAAAGGAAAAAGTGCTAATTTAATTATTACAAAACCTATTGTGTCTTACTATCAACTACCATATGAATTTGGAAGTAACCTGATTGAAAATGTAATTATTGAGGGAGAGATTATATAAATAGTTACTCCACAAATGTCCTTTGGTTCAAAATAGTAATTGTAAGCAGTATTTATTTGTAAAATATTTTTCTGATAAGTATTTCTTTTATTTCATGTTCACAATTATCAGTATTAATATATTCTGAAACTATCTTTGCAGGAAGTTCATTTTTATTTGTTTTTTTAGTTTGTGTTGGTTTCTTTTTAGGCAAACAATAACTTTGTTTTGTTCGTTCTATCCAATTTCCATTTTTGTCATATTTATATAGAAATTCGTTCTCTTGACTAGTTTCAAAGTAATCCCCTTTTATAACACAAACCCATTCATTTCTTTTTTCATATATCAATAAATCCTTATCATTGTACTTGTACACATAATTTGACAAACGATTGGCTTGGTCATACGATTTTATTTGTCTTTCATTTTTTGAAATCTCTTGAATACTTTTTTTATGAATTAATGCATCATTTTGGTAAAGTAGTTCTTCTGTTCTTTCTCCTTTTTCGTTGTATTTATAATAAAAGGCTAAAGAAATATTTTCACAAGGAGTATTTACTAATTTTTGAGTAAGTAAACTTAAACTGTCAGAGTACTTAAAGTTAGTTGTACAAGTATCATTTTTAAATTCATTTATTTCAACTGATTTTTCTAAACGATTTTTGCTATCATAAGATTTTCGAATTGTAAGGTATAGTGCGCCAACTTTATTATAATATTTTTTTTCAACAATATTATTGTTATTGTCATAAAACTCGATAAAACTATTTTGGAGGCTATCTTGAATTTTATTTTTGTAATTTGTTGGCATCATACCTCCCATAAATGAAAGATTTCTTTCAGACATATAGTCATTAGTAATTATAAAGTCTATTTTGGGTTTTTCTTCTCCAATTTCTTTTGTCTGTCCTTTGCAATCTATAAAAACAAATAGAACTTTTAGAAATAATAATAGTTTTGATGTCTTCATTTATAGGTTTTCTGCAATTATATATAGAGAAATTAATTACTGTTCGATTTATTTTTCCAACAATATTTATAAAATCTTTTACTGTCATAGAGCAAACAAATAATTTCCTAAATCAAATTTTATCTTATCCATTTCATATTCAAAAGTAAAAACAACATATCAAAAATTAACTACTTTTCAATATCTATAAACAAGGTATCTTTTCGATTTTCCAAAAACGAATAATTAATTTTTTCCCCATGTTGACTCCAAACAGTTTTTATTGTGTCAATTGGTGTGTTATCTTTATAAACAATTAAATTGTTAATTGAATTTTCGTTTTTCTGAATTCTAAAAAATCCAAAATCGTCTGTTTTAGAACATTTCTCTGTATTTTGTTCGCAAATCTTGATATTAGATATTGGTTTTTTTTTTGTAGAATATATATAACCTTGATAATATTTTGGAGTAACAGTACAAGAAATACCTAAAAACAAGTAGACAATGATAACTACATTTTTTTTCATGGATTATTTTATTTTAAATTTTGTAAGCCAGATTAAACTTAAAACATCTTTTTCTGCCGCTATCATTCTTTTTCTTTCTGAAATAGGTATATAATTTTGGTAATATGGCATTATATCAATTTCTCCAGTTAGTGGATAATTTGTTGAGTTTTTATTTTTATTTTGTGTCACAACATTAACGGACCCTTTATGTCCATACGAATATCCAGTACCTCCATACGATTTTAAAATCTCATGTCCAATTTCATGTGCTGAAGTTTCTTTAAATTCGACATCTTCTTCAATATCAGTTTGATAACCCCATCCATTACTATATTCAATATATCCAGTATTATAACAAATAGCCTCTCTTGAAACTAAATTACCAATCCAACTTATTGGGTTAGCTGTAGCAGTCCCAGGATTACCAGAACGCATCCAATCACCATTTGTATTATAAACCAAAGAAAGGTCATCCATTGTCTTTGTTGGTGTGTTAATAGCATTCATATAAACTTCAAAAGCAACATTATTAATTATTACATTTTTAGCCACAGCGTGATTATTATTTCTTCCCCAATGATAATTTATACCATCTAAAGTTAACTTTTCCAAATCAATAAAACTTCTAGTTCTTTGTTTTATTATAGGCTGATTAGCATTGATTTTTGATGCGGGTATTTTATCCCAAGGGCATTTAGTTTCCCATCTTGCGTTATCCCGCATTCCTCTTATTGCTCTTATACATTCTAAACCTTCTGCCCCTCCGTCTTTCAAATCCACTCTCAAAGTAACATCTATTTTTTTTGCATTTTTATCTATTTTCACATCTACCCAATCCACTTCTCTACGACTAGTTTCAAATTCTAGTTCTTGAACTTTAGTTGTCCCTCCTTTTGTTGCTGAAATTTTAGCTTTAAATTTTTTACCATCAAAAAGAGAGCTGTCATAGGTTTCATTTTTATCAAAACCATCCCAATAAATATTATAATTACCTCTATGTGTTAGATCAGGATAAAGATAATCACTAAACATTTTTTGAATATCATAAGATTTCACTGGATTTAAAGGGTCAAATACAGGTGTTTCTTCTTTTATTTTTGAAAATAATTGAGGGGCTCTTTTTGCTTCAACCACAATAGGTGCCAAATGATTAACTTGGTAAATTTCTTCGTCCTTATCATTGAATATCTGAAAATTTAATGAATCTAAATTTGAAAATTTCAATGAATAATCAAACACAAAAAATCTATTCTCATAGTTATTCTCAAAATCAAGAATTCCCAATGGAACAAAAGTTGACTCGATTTTATTTAATGAAAAAGAAATATCAAAAAAATCAAAATTAGTATTATAAGTTTTTGGTTCACCATAGGTAACTCCTTTTTCATCCCCTTTTTCAGAAACAATTTTATCCGAATGAAATACAATATTCTCTTCAGCATACATATTGTGTTTACCAACTGTATGTTTAGCAATTGTTCCACCAACAATACGTATTCTACTCATATCTTAATATGCTTTTGACTTTTCAGCACTATTGTTTTGAACTTCTTTACTAGAGTGTTTTGCTATTGCATCATTACTAGTTATTTGAATCCCTTTAACACTAGATTCTTGTCTTTCCTTTTCTGAATGAGATTCTAAATTACCTTGAATAAATTCCATCATATTACCAGTTACATTTAAGGTGCTGTTTCCGCCCACAAATGTATTTGACATCATACCAACTGTAGCCATTCTATCAACACCAACGGTTTCAGTCATATTAATTCCTACAGAAGTAGACATATTGTTTCCAACATTAATGTTGAGATTTTTGCCAACGGTAATATTCATATCATTAGGCGCATTCACACTGATGTTTCCTTGACCATCCATAAGCCAAGTGTTACCACTTGGATCTTCGATGAAGATGCTGCCTT
>CBFHBH010000229.1:0-4368 GCA_965653735.1 uncultured Flavobacterium sp.
GTATAACCTGAATATTTTAGATAGTATGATTACTGAAGGCCAAGAGAAAGGATTATTTCGTACTGATGTAAATATTGCTTTGATACCAACAACTATTATGGGGACCTACTTTCATTTTCAAATGAATAAACCCTTTTTTAAAGACTTATTAAATTTTAAAACGGATGAAGAATTTGAATCATACATCAATTCAGAACTGATCCAACACATAAAACAAACAATAAAAGCCCTTTTAACCTATGAAATATAATAAAATAACAATTTTGATTGCCTTGCTGGCAATTGTCTCTGGCTTTGCCCAAGAGAAACAGAAATTATCACTTAAAGATGCTATAAGTATTGCAATAACCAAAAGTGACCAAACAACTATGGCAAACTTAAAAGCCTCAACTGCAAAACTTGAAATGGAAACCATTAAGAACAATCAGTATCCTACATTCAAGGTTTCTGGACAATACATGCGTTTGACAAATGCAGATGTAAGTTCGTCATTCGGAACAGGTTCTAGTGGAAAAGGGATAGAAATTAGCCAATTAATGCTTGGTCAAGCAAATGCATCAATGCCATTATTTAGTGGATTTAAACTAAAAAACACAATTGAAGCTTCTGAAAGCATGTATAAGGCAGAATCTTCTAACAGTTCACACGCTAAAGAAGAAATAGGACTTTATGTTGTAGAACTTTTTGCAAAACTGTATCAATCTCAAGAAATGATAGAGTTATTCAAAGAAAACCTTAAAAGTGCACAACAACGAACTAAAGATTTCTCTGGAATGGTTGATAACGGATTGATGGCTAGAAACGATTTATTGAAAGCTCAATTACAGGAATCGAATGTACAATTGTCTATGGACAACGCTCAAAAAAACTTCAATATTATTAATTACCAATTGGTTACTCTTTTAAAATTACCAGAAGGTACAGTTGTAGATATTGATATTGAAGCTGTAAAAAGCGACATGTTATTAAACAAAAGCGCATCAGTAGAAGCAAAAAGAAATGATTTAGAAGCATTAACATTTCAACAAAAAGCAGCTGAATCTGGTGTAAAAGCGTCACAAAGTGGCTACTACCCTTCTATTTCATTAATGGGTGGTTATATCGCTTTCGATTTAAAAGATGTAATGACTGTAACCAATGCCATGAATTTTGGTGTAGGTGTAAGTTATGATTTATCGAATATCTTCAAAAACGGTAAAGAAGTAAAGTTAGCAAAATCAAAGGCAGAACAAGCAAAAACAGCTGTTTCAATGATGAATGATAAAATCAAAGAAGAAGTACAACAAGCTCAAGAAAACTACAATTTATCTGAAAAACAAAACGCTGTTTACAAACAAGCTGTTGAACAAGCAACTGAGAACTACCGCATCGTAAAAGATAAATATGACAACAGTTTATCAACAACTAATGATCTGTTAGAAGCTGACACACAACAATTGCAAACTAAAATCAATCTTGCTTTATCACAAGCTGATATAGCCCTTAAATATTACCAATTGCAGTTTGCATCAGGAAAATTAATCAACTCATTCAATTTGACACAAAAATAAAATCACAATATTATGAAAAATAAAAAGCCTTCTAATAAAAAATTTATTATCATTCTTTCAAGTTTGATAACCCTAGGAACAGTTTACGGAGCATTCAAATATATACATGCTCAAGCTCATGAGGAAACTGATGATGCTCAGATTGAACAAAACATGAGCCCTATTATTCCTAGAATTGCAGGATATGTGGCCGATGTTAAAGTTAAAGACAATGATTTTGTAAAAAAAGGAGATACATTATTAGTTATCGATAATAGTGATTTTATCGTTAAAGTTGAGGAAGCTAAAGCAGCTTTAGCGGCAGCAGAAAATACTTTAGAAGTTTCTAAAGCTGATGTTGGTGCGGCAGCGGCAAATATTTCTATTACAGATGCTACAATTCAATCAAATTCAGGTAGTATAGAAGCCGCTAAGATTCGTTTAGGAAGAGCTACAAATGATTTTGAACGTTATGCTAATCTTTACAAAAACCATTCAATTACAAAACAACAATACGAACAAGCTCTTGCTGCAAAACAAGAAGCAGAAAAACAAGTAGAAATACTTCAACAACAACGTAATGCAAACATTCACCAACGTGAAGCTGTTGCATCAAAAACAAATGTTGCAAGTAAACAAACTGGGGTTGCATCTGCAAACATAAAAAAAGCAAAAGCAGTATTAGAGGCTGCTCAATTAAACCTTGGTTATACAGTAATTACAGCGGCAACAGATGGTCAAGTATCAAATGATTCAGCCTGGTCAATCTTTATTCTACATTGTAAACAGTAAAGACACTTGGATTGTAGCTAATTTTAAAGAAACGCAACTTGACAAAATGGTTGTAGGACAAAAAGTTGGAATCAAAGTTGATGCTTATCCTGGAACTGAATTTGAAGGTGAAGTAAGTTCTTTCTCTCCAGCAACAGGAGCTAAATTTTCAATATTGCCTCCAGACAACGCAACAGGAAACTTCGTAAAAACAATTCAAAGATTACCTGTAAAAATTAAATTAACAGCTAATAATGATGCTGAAAAAGTAAAATTATTACGTCCTGGAATGAACGTAGAAGTTGATGTACACGTAAAATAATATGGCTGCTACACAAACAGATGATTTAGTAGAATATGGCTTTAGAAGAGTCATAATAACAATTACTGCAGTACTTTGTGCTCTTTTAGAAGTTGTTGATACCACAATTGTAAATGTGGCATTAAACGACATGAAAGGAAGTCTTGGTGCTACCTTAACAGATGTTGCTTGGGTAATTACCGCTTATGCAATTGCAAATGTTATTGTTATTCCAATGACAAGCTGGTTATCACAACAATTTGGAAGAAGAAATTATTTTGCTGCGTCAATTATAATCTTTACAGTTTCTTCCTTTTTATGTGGAAATGCGAACAATATTTGGGAATTGGTTATTTTCAGATTCATACAAGGTATGGGTGGTGGAGCACTTTTAGTTACGGCACAAACCATTATAACCGAAAGTTATCCAACTGAAAAAAGAGGTATGGCTCAGGCCATTTATGGAATGGGTGTTATTATTGGTCCAACACTAGGTCCGCCATTAGGAGGATATTTAGTAGATAATTTTTCATGGCCTTACATTTTTTATATCAATATTCCATTAGGAATTATTGCAACGTTTTTAACGCTGTCTTTTGTAAAAAGCCCTAAATACGGAGAAAAACTGAAAGCTAACCAAGTTGACTGGTGGGGAATTGTTTTCTTAACAGCTTTCATTGGATCATTACAATTTGTTCTAGAGCATGGTCAGCAAGATGATTGGTTTGAAAATTCAACCATTGTAATATTAAGCATAGTTTCATTTTTTGGATTGATATTATTTATCTGGCGACAACTCACCTATAAATATCCAATTGTAAACCTGAGAGTGCTAAAAGACCAAAACTTACGAATTGGAACTATTATGTGTTTTATCCTTGGATTTGGATTATACGGAACAACATTTGTTGTGCCAATTTACACTCAGGCAATTTTAGGATGGACAGCTACCGATGCAGGTTTATTACTAATCCCTAGTTCAATTATGACAGGAATCATGATGCCTATTATTGGTAAATTAATTCAAAAAGGAGTACCACAAGCTTATTTAGTTTCTTTAGGATTCTTAATCTTCTTCGGTTTTACTTTTTGGATGCATAATGTAATGACGCCTGATACTGGAGCTGAACATATGTTTTGGCCATTGATTTTAAGAGGAATAGGATTAGGATTACTTTTCGTTCCTATTACAACATTAGCCCTTTCTACCCTTAAAGGAAAAGAAATTGGTGAAGGTGCTGCATTCACCGGAATGATGCGTCAATTAGGAGGATCTTTTGGTATTGCTTTAATTACAACATTCATATCAAGATTTGGACAACAACACCGAGTAGATTTAATCTCTCATTTAGATGCTACAAAATTTGAAGTACAACAACGCATTCAACAAATGCAAATGTCATTTATGGCAAAAGGGTATTCTGTAAATGAAGCTCTTGATAAAGCACATAAAGCAATTGAGGGCTCAGTTATCAAACAAAGTACTGTACTTTCTTATATGGATGTATTCCTTTATTTAGGTATTTTATTTCTGCTTTGCATACCATTTATGTTAATGGTAAAAAAAGGCTCAGGAAAAGTAGATATGTCAAATGTACACTAATACTTGACATACTTATGTTGGTTTGAACTTGGGCTCTAGGGCCCAAGTTTTTTTGTTTTTTATAACATTTTATTAAGACTCAAAACCAATCAATTTCAGAAGAATAAGTAGTATATTTGCAAAAAATTTAATCACAATGAACTTACACAACATTCCTAACATCA
>CBFHBH010000230.1:0-4358 GCA_965653735.1 uncultured Flavobacterium sp.
TTTTACAAAATTCTCTTGCATATCACAAAGACAAAATCAAGAAGTAAGATTTAGCCATTATATTAAAATAGTAACAAGAGTTAAAGAAGTAGAATAAACTCTTCAGCTTTCCTTCCGCCCTTATGTTTTTCATGTAAAAATCAAGGAAAGGATTGGAGTGCTGGGAGAAGGGAGTGACCCCCGAGACGAGTGTATAGCACGAGCGGCTGGGGTCGCGATAAGACAATCCTGATGTAGATTTTGAGTGAAAAATATAGAGGCTTGATTTTTTTGTTTCTTTTTTCATCAAGGAAAAAAGAAAAATAAAGAAGAAAAACACCAAAAGCATGAATGAACTAAGATCACAGTACAACTATAACGAATTAATAATTTGGCTTGAAAAAAAGGGAATTGAACTTTATGGCAATCATTTCAAAATAGTAGAAAACGATTACCCCATTATTTACAAACTCATTGCTTATTTCCTAAGAGATGAAGCAACATGCTTTCAATACAACATTAGTCTCAATAAAGGAATTCTACTTACTGGACCAATTGGGTGTGGTAAAACATCACTAATAAATCTAATGAAATACTTAACTCCTACGGAACATAAATTTTTCGTAAAACCATGCCGAGATATCAGTTTTGAATTTATTCAGGACGGATACCAGATCATTCACAAATACAGTAAGGGAAAACTATATGAATCCGAGCCTAAAACAATTTGCTTCGACGATTTAGGAACAGAAAACAATTTGAAATACTACGGGAACGAATGTAATGTCATGGCAGAAATTCTGCTGAGCAGATATGACATTTTCACAACAAAGAAAATTCAAACTCATATAACCACAAATCTATCAGCATCAGAAATAGAAACTCACTACGGCAACAGAGTGCGATCTAGGTTAAGAGAAATCTGCAATCTGATAGCATTTGATAATAAAACAAAAGACAAACGATAATTTATAAAATTTGAATTCATGAAAAACATAAAATCTTTTTGGGATTGGTTTCAATCCAATGAAGCCACACTACGAAACCTAAACATCGAAAAACCAGAAATTCAAAAACAATTCTTGTATTGGTTAGACAAACATCTTCATTACTATTCTAAAGGTTTAAACTGCATACTAATATTTCCAAAAAACAAAAAAATAACTGAATTAATAGTTTCTGCTAACGGAAATCAGGAATTCTTTTCCAATGTAATTACCTTAATTGACAATGCCCCTAAATTACAGTATTGGAAATTTACAGCATTTATTCAGCCTTCAGAAAACATTGAGGAAATGGAAGCTGGCTTGGATAAACCATATGTATTTAAGGATATAAATCTCAAAGCCAGTGAACTCAAATTTATGCCATTTCAATATGAAGGAGTCAAGAAGATTGATATGATAGTGTATCTTAAAAACTTTACTATACACTGTAATAACAAAAATTTGTTACAAGTGGTTTTTATCATTATGCAAGATATTATTGGAGAAAAAGCATTATACCAAAATATCAATTTTGTCGAATTGGCTCAAATGCCAGAACAGGAAAAAGATGAATTGATTTACCTTTTTGACCTACAATACTATTTGGATGAATTTAACAGTAAATAAAAAACAAATTATACAATCTTAGAATCTAATCAAGATAAAAAGCAATACATTAATCTTCTATTTTTATAAAAAAAGCCTAACTTTTCAGTTAGGCTTTTAATATGAAGAAAAATTCATTCTTATTGGTTTATTTTGATTTTAGAATAACTAGTATAGTTTCATCTTGGTTTTCTCCAACAATAGTATCTTTTAATCTTAATTTTATGTTATACTCTATTTTATTGAAAACTAATTTATCTTGATTCTCTAAAAGCTTCTGCTTAGAATAAATCAGCTTATCTTGACTATATTTCTCTACATTATAATCTCTAATATCTGGACCTTCTGGTCCACAATACACATATTCTTTCAAAATACCCTTGTCATACTTGAAAATTTCCTCTGTTAAAAATTTATATTCTGAGTAAAACAAAAAACATTTCTCAGAATACTCATAACCTTCAGTTTTAGGCATTTCCATACCCTCAATTAACTGATAATCTAAATACTCCTTTTTAAGAATTTCATTATTAGTCTTACAAGACATTAATAAAACAATTAAACCATTTAATATCAATCTCTTTAGTTCTTGGTACATAAAAATAAAATTTACTCAAGAATTGTCATTACTCAAAATTAATTATAATACAATTTACAGATCCACATTATCAGTATTTATAATTTTTCATTCCAATAATGAACATAGGTCTTACCAGCATAATCATCTTTTGTTATATAGTAGTTATTTATAAACAAATAATAAATCAAGGTATAATACTCCTCAGTATTTTTTATTTTATTGATATCAATATATGTTGAATTGTTCTCTTTTAATAAATATGAAGATAGAGAAGTATCAAATGATTTTTTCTCATATTCAATTCTAATTTTTTTATTTATTTTAAAAATTCTAGATTCATGTATTAAATCACCTTTGTCAAATTTTATTTTCTGATTTAAAGATTCATTTAAAAATTCATTGAATGTTTTATATTTATTCTTATACTCAGATTCAACAAAAAAAATGTAGAGATAATCAACTCTAGTCAATACAATTTGTTCTTTTTCACTACTTAAAATAAAAACAGGTGAGTAAATATTTGTAGAAACCACATCTATTAATCCTTTCTTATCAGGAATGGTTTTTAGTACTTCAACTGATAAATAATCTATAACTTCTTTTTTTATTATAGGTGAATTGTTATTGCATGAAGAAAGTAGCAAGATTATAAAACATGCTTTAAATAAAATTAATTTCATATCATTATTCTTTCATTATGTTTTTGTTGTTTGGAGGATTCCTTAATTTTTTGGGATCTATTTTCCCACCATAATTAGTTCTCATAGGTAGGCCTTCAATTTTTCTGGCTCTATTCTCGTTGTAAACTGCCCTAATTTCCATAGGATCATTTTCATTATTCCCATCTTGATTATCAGCATGATTACCAATTTCATAATCATATTGATGGCGCATTTCATGTACAACGGTTGAAAAATCCGAGTTAACCACACCTTCACTTTCTTCAAATGATTCTTTTGATTCTTTTGAAAAGTTATAGTGAGTTCTAGTTCCAATTCTTCGATCAGGTTCTAAAGAAGTTGGAATTCCTTCTTTAGTAACATGATTGTCACTAGGTTTACCTTCTTGGACTACATAACGTAGATCACTTTTTTCCAAAGTATGTAATTGATTTTTTTAAAATTTTATCATTTGAAGCTTCAATCTTTCTATAAGCCTCAAGAGTTTTATACATTGTTTTACTTATGCTTTCTTTACCTGGATTATATCTCTTCCCTATTTCCATATCATAAAAATTATCTTTACGATAAATATAATTTCTTAAAGGCTTTCCTGTATCATCACCAGTCACAAAGATTATATCCCTCCCGTCGGGATCAATTGCATTTATTGGATTATCTAAACAATAAACATACGAATTAACTTCTGGGGATATTTCTCCACAAGCGGATCAACACTCAACCAAATACTCACTTCTATCAATTGTAAAAAACTAGAAACTATTTATTTTAACCATAATGTAGTTTACAAATCCGCTCCTCTATAGATGTTTCTAAATTTAGTAATATTAGGTTTTGATTGACTTTGGAATTTTAAGAGTAAAAAAAGGATGGACACATTTTTTGTCCATCCTTTAAATTAATTATCATTAGAAACTTATTATTAATGTTTCTTTTTCTTATTAAAAACCATAAACAACAAATACAATCCTAAAATTATGAAAAAATTATAAAATAGATTAATTCCGATTGTACCATGTTGAAAATCTGTTTCAGAAATATAGAATTTATAATATATAGCTGGAAAACCTATTGTTATTCCATCGTAGAATGGTGGTAATCCAAAAAAATAACTATAAATCATTGTTACAATCAAATAAACAACTCCAACAAGTATAAAATTAAACAATTGCTTTTTCATTAATCTGTTTTTATTGTGGCATTACCAAAAATTTCTTTTTCTTTAAAGAAGCGTCCATATTTATTGTTTTCGTAACTTCCTCTAGTCAATTGAAACATAGGTAAAACCTGATTAGTTTCTTCGTCTCTAGCTCTTAAATAAACACCTGAAGCTGGAATTCCAAAAGAATTCATGCTCGTTCCATTAAATTCTCCTTTAACAGAATATGTTCCTCCAGCTTGACCAGCAATACCTGTTACATGTTTAACATTAGTTATTCCTAAGAATTTTTCAGCCCAAGTTACTGAATTACAACCATAAAAAGAAGCAACACTAGCCTTACTATCAAAATTATAATCAATATCTGC
>CBFHBH010000231.1:0-4322 GCA_965653735.1 uncultured Flavobacterium sp.
TCACTTTAAAAGGTTGATGTACCTCCTCGCATAGGTTTTCAATTGTGCTGAATTTTGTACTGTTAATTTTAGCAATACAAACATGAAAACAATTGATAGTGTAAATACACTCGAAACGTATACTGAATCAAACAAAATTCCTGCAGCCTTATGGGCATTAACCATTAGTGCTTTTGGAATTGGCACCACCGAATTCGTTATTGTTGGTTTACTACCAACTGTAGCAACAGACTTAAGCATAAGTCTCCCTTCTGCAGGATTATTAGTAAGTCTTTATGCTATAGGTGTAGCTATTGGAGCACCAATACTAACCGCTTTAACGAATAGTATTCCAAGAAAAAAACTACTGATTTACTTAATGTTGCTTTTTATTGTTGGTAACGGATTAGCATCAATAGCACCAAGTTTTACCACATTAGTCATCGCCCGAATTATTACTGGTTTTGCACACGGAGTTTATTTTTCTATCGGTTCTACCATTGCAGCAGCTTTAGTGCCTGCACATAAAAGAGCATCGGCAATATCAATTATGTTTACTGGCTTAACAGTAGCCATTGTTACGGGAGTACCATTTGGTACTTTCATTGGTCAACAATTTGGATGGAGAGCCACATTCATTGGCGTAGCGGCTTTGGGATTAATAGGATTAATTTCAAGTTGGATTTTAGTGCCTAACCAAATCAAAAACGAAGCAAGAACTTCATCATTATTGAGTCAGTTTAAAGTAGTAACAAATGGTCGTTTACTATTAGCTTTCCTTATGACAGCTTTAGGTTACGGAGGTACTTTTGTAGCTTTTACTTACTTGTCTCCAATATTACAAAAACTGACAGGATTATCAGATGCCATGATTAATATGGTTCTGGTTATTTACGGAATTGCAATAGCTTTAGGAAATCTTGTTGGTGGGAAAGTGGCCAACAAACAACCATTAAAAGCATTGCTTTGGATGTTTATTTTGCAAGCATTGGCTTTATTCATTTTTACTTTTACTGCCAATGACCCAATACTAGGAATAATAACCTTATTTGTAATGGGTTCTTTATCTTTTTCAAATGTTCCTGGATTACAATTATATGTGGTACAACTTGCTGAAAAACACATGCCAGGTACTGAAGATGTAGCTTCAGCTTTTAACATCGCTGCTTTTAATGTTGGGATTGCCATTGGGGCTTATGTAGGCGGACTTACAGTAGCTTCTTCATTAGGTTTAGGAGCCACTCCTTGGATTGGAGCAATATTAGTTGTATTAGCAGTGATTGTGACTCTAATTAGTATTAAAATCAATAAAAAATAATTTACATATTTCTTAAATTTATAATTATGAAACAGTTAGCACAACATTTACAAAAAATCATGATGATTATCGCAAGCTTCGTCATTATGGTTTCAGGAACAGAAGCAATGGCACAAACTAAACAATCTAAAAAAATGAAAAAGATTTTATTTGTAGTAACTAGTCACGATAAAAAAGGAGACACTGGTCAGCCAACAGGTTATTATTTAAGTGAAGTTTCTCACCCATGGGAAGTATTACATGAAGCAGGTTACGAGATAGACTTTGTTAGCCCTAAAGGAGGAAAAGCTCCTGTTGATGGATTTGATTTAACTGATCCAATCAACAAGAAATTTTGGGAGAACGAAACCTATCGCACGAAAATAGAAAATACCTTAAAACCTTCGGAAGTAAATCCGTCTAATTACATTGCTATTCACTATGCTGGCGGTCATGGAGCTGTTTGGGATTTACCAAATAATACAGAAATATCAGCTTTAGCAACAAAAATCTATGAGAGCAACGGAATTGTTAGCGCTGTTTGTCATGGTCCTGCTGGAATTGTAAATATCAAGCTTAGCAATGGAAAGTATTTAGTAGAAGGTAAAAAAGTAAACGCTTTTACTAATGAAGAGGAAATTGCTGTTGGCTTAGAAAAAGTAGTTCCATTCTTATTAGAAGACAAATTAAAAGAAAGAGGAGTAATTTTTGAAAAATCAGGTTTATGGCAATCTCATGTTGTTGCTGACCAACGGTTGGTTACAGGTCAAAATCCGCAATCGGCAGAAGCAGTTGGAAAAGCTGTTCTTTCGGAATTAAAAAAACTATAATTCTTTAATTTTTTTTTGAATAGAAATCCCTGATTATTATTTGTAATCAGGGATTTTTTTATATTCAATGAAAAGTTTTCTTTTAGTTTTTTCTGCTCATCAAAATACGTAAGATGTACCAATTATACTGGTTTATTATTGATTTTATGTAAAAACGTAATTAATTTAAATACTTTTGCATTCTTATTTTAATTATAAAAAAATGAAAAAATTTTTATTCCTATTATTGGTTTTTAATGTTTTAATGTCATGTAGCGAAAATGATGTTAGTGATAACAACGGAATGCTACCGATTAATGAAGCAACAGATGTTCCTCCTCCTAGATCATATACAACGTATACATCACAAACCTCAGTGACACTTAACGGAGTAATTGACAATACAAACAATTTTTATCAAGGTGATGGAACATATAAAGTTGGATTTATTTTCAGAACTGGTAGTATGGATAATTCGACTAATGAACAAGTTTTTGTTGTTGGTGAAAATGTTGAATATCAATATATTGAAAAAAGTTATTTTAATAAGATTATTAATTCATTGCAACCAAATACTAAATATTTTTATACTTGTTTTACAAAAAATGGAGTATATGAAAAATATGATTGGAAAGAGTTTACAACTTCAGAAATTCCATGTACATATTCACAAAATAACTATGTAAGTATATCAGGAAACTGGAGTAGTGTTTCTCCTCAAATAGAAGATCCTTCATGTTGTGATGAAGGAAATTTTGGAATTAGATTTGGGTCTTATCCAAATATCTATGAAGTAAATTTTAATGAGTTAAATAACGGTTACCCAAAAACTGGACAATATTTTGGAGTTGATTACGGATTTGATATTGGTGATTATAATAAAGAGGTTGTAAAGTCTTCAAATCAAGTATTAATAGGAGGTAGTTCTACTCCTAATACAAAATTATTTGTCAATAATGATGGAGCAACAATAACAGTTATTTTTTGCAACACAGTCTTAAGAGACGGAACTGTTTTAAATGGAAAAGTTTCAGTTGCAATTCCATAACTTATTCATTTAATTCAATATAAATAAAAAAGCTGGTTATTGTTTTAATCAGCTTTTTTATTATATAGGAATTGGAATTTATTTACCGATACAAAAATTAGCAAAAATATTTCCTAATAACTCATCGTTAGTTACTTCACCAGTAATCTCACCAAAATAATACAAAGCTTGACGAATATCAATCGCCATTAAGTCAGATGATAAGTTTTGTTGCATACCCCATTGTACTTTTTGAATTTCTTCTAAAGCTTTCAGCAATGAATCATAATGTCTGGTATTGGTGATAATCGTTTCATTGTTTCGTAAAGCACCAGTATTTACAAATGATAATAATGTGTTTTTAAGTTCGTCAATGCCGATTTTTTCTTTGGCAGATATAAAATTAGTAAACAGTTTACGGTTAACAGTTGACAGTTCTTCCTTGAATGTTGCTATTCTATTATTTATTGCTGTTAAAGTTTCTGCTGGGATTAGATCTTTTTTATTAATTATAACAATTAATGATTTTTGAGGATATTGGTTTTGTATTTTACCAATTTCGTTGATGAAAACATCTAGTTGGCTATGAGCAGTTAATTGCAAACCGTCAACTAAATACAGAACTACCTGTGCCTGTTCAATCTTCTCGAAAGTTTTTTGAATACCAATGCTTTCTACATAATCTTTAGTCTCACGAATACCTGCCGTATCAATAAATCGGAAGCCAATTCCATTTATTACTAATTCATCTTCGATTGTATCACGAGTCGTTCCTGCTATATCACTTACAATAGCACGTTCTTCGTTTAATAAAGCATTTAGTAAAGTCGATTTTCCAACATTGGGTTCACCCAATTACATTTCCAATAGCAAAAGAGTCAATCAATCGTTTTAAAACAAATTCAATTCTCTTCAATAAATCTACAAACTGACTTCTATCAGCAAATTCTACATCTTCTTCAGCAAAGTCAAGTTCCAATTCGATTAGCGAAGCAAAGTTTAAAAGTTCTTCACGTAGTTTAGCCAACTCATTACTAAATCCACCACGCATTTGTTGCATGGCAATTTGATGGCTTGCTTCATTGTCAGAGGCAATTAAATCAGCCACTGCTTCGGCCTGAGATAAGTCCATTTTTCCATTTAAGAAAGAACGTAAAGTAAATTCTCCAGCTTGCGCCATTCGGCATCCTTTACGAAGTAATAATTGAAT
>CBFHBH010000232.1:0-4319 GCA_965653735.1 uncultured Flavobacterium sp.
AGAAGCTTTAGGAAAGGTTTTCGAGGTTGAAATTAAAGAAGAAAAAGCTGATTTAGTTGATGTTATTACTAAATACCAACCTAAAATGGGCACTTTGGAAGAAGTGGTAGCTGTATTACATCCCATCGCACCACGTTTATATTCTATTTCATCAGCGTCTGAAGCACATGACGGACAAGTACATCTTACGGTAAATCTGAATGAATTTAAAGTAGATGATGAAGTGAAAACAGGTTTGACTTCTCAATTTTTGGCCGATTTTCCTTTGGATACTGATTATGATTTCTACATTCATAAAAACAACAATTTCCGATTGCCTTCTGATGAAACGGACATAATCCTGATTGGACCAGGAACAGGTATTGCACCGTTTAGAAGTTTCTTGGCACAACGTGATGTTACTGGTGCTGAAGGTAGAAACTGGTTATTCTTTGGAGAACAGCATTTTGCTTTAGACTTCTATTACCAAACCGAAATTCAGGAATGGTTAAGTACTGGTGTTTTGACCAAGTTAAGTACAGCTTTTTCAAGAGATCAGGAACGCAAAATTTATGTGCAGGATCGTATCAAAGAAAATGCAGTCGAATTTAATTCATGGTTGGAAAACGGAGCTTCAATTTACATCTGCGGACAAAAAGATCCTATGAGCAAAGATGTTGAAAGTGCTATAGTTGAAGTTATTGCACAACAAAGAAATCTTTCTATAGAGCAAGCAAAAGAAGTTTTAGAGCAATTGGAATTGGAAGGTAAATATCAAAAAGATGTTTACTAAGCAAAAACTCATAACTCATCATTCATAACTTATAACTCAAATAAAATGAGCGAGAAATTATCAGCAGTAGAATATATAAAGACCAAAAGTGATGGTCTTCGAGGTACTTTGAAGGAAAGTATCGATTTAGATAATCATACCGGTAATGTACGTCCGGATGATGAAACCTTGGTGAAATTCCACGGAATGTATGTACAGGATGACCGTGACCGCCGCGCCGAAAGAGCCGCAAAAAAACTGGATACACTGTATTCGTTTATGATCCGTTTGCGAATTCCGGGCGGAGTGATTAATGCTGATCAATGGTTGGCGACCCATGAAATATCTGAACAGTATGGAACTGGAACTTTAAAAATAACAACAAGACAAACCGTTCAATTGCATGGACTGTTGAAACATCAGCTGCGCCCTACGATTCAGGCGTTCAATATGGCTAAACTGGATTCGATTGCTGCGTGTGGTGACGTGAATAGAAATGTGATTGTGAGTTCGCATCCGCAAATTTCACCCATTCATCAGCAGATTTATGAGTATGCCGACAAGATTTCGACTTTGCTTCTGCCAAAAACACAATCGTACTATGAAGTGTTTATTGATGGAGAGAAGATTTATGAACGTTCATCTGAGGCTGATCCTTTGTATGAAGACCGTTATCTGCCGAGAAAATTCAAAATTGGTATCGCAATCCCGCCAAGCAACGATGTGGATGTATTTACCAATGACATTGGATTGATTGCCATTATCGAAAATGATGAATTGAAAGGTTTCAATATTGCTATCGGTGGTGGATTGGCAACAACACACGGTAATCCAAACACTTATTCGCGTTTGGCAACTATCATCGGATTTACCGATACAGAGGAAAAAACATTAAAAGCGGTGTATGAAATCTTAACAGTGCAACGTGATTTTGGAAATCGTGTCGACAGAAAATTATCTCGATTGAAATATACTGTTGATAAATTAACTGTTGAAGGTTTCAAAAAAGAGCTGGAAAACCGTATCGGATTTGAATTAGAACCAGAAAGAAAATACACGTTCACTGAGAGAAGTGACCGCTTTGGTTGGGAACAAAATCATGAAGGGAAATGGTTTTATACGCTGTTTGTAGAACACGGAGTTGTGCAACCTCATCAGAAGCAGTTTTTATACGAGTTGGCACAATTGAGAATTAACAACTTCATTTTTTCAGGTAATCAGAATCTGATTTTAGGTGAAATTGAAGATAAGGACAAAGTTAAGGTCGAAGCATTATTGGTTGAGCATGACATTGAAAAACAGGTAAGTGCTTTGCGTAAAAATTCGATGGCGTGTGTGGCTTTGCCTACGTGTCCATTAGAATTGGTTACTAAAATTGAACCATTGTTGGAGAAACATAGTTTAACGAATGATGAAATTACTATTCGTATGACTGGTTGCCCTAATGGATGTGGTCGTCCATATGTAGCCGAATTAGGTTTCGTAGGCACTGGACCAGAGCAATATAATTTCATGTTAGGAGGTGATCGCTATGGAGAAAGACTGAACAAAATTTATAAAGAAAAACAATCTGAAGCGCAGATTCTGGAAGAAGTTGATGTTTTATTGGGAAGATATGTCGAAGAAAAACTGGATACTGAAACTTTCGGAGATTATGCTTACCGTGTAATATTATAGAAATGAGAATAAATAATAAAGAAAAACGAAGGACTTATTTTTTAAATAATTGTTATGTGATGATGGTCATGCGTTGCTGCTGATGCAGACAATTTAAATGAAACATATAAATCACATAAAGTAAATAAAAATGAAAAATAGTAAAAGATATATAAAATTAGTTGTTTTTTTTCTGATTGTTTTCAGTCAGTTTTCTAATGCACAGGATAATTTGCCACAGATTTCAGGTGTTATTTTGGATAGAGTTAGTCAGAAGGTAATCAAAGAAGCTAGTATTGGTGTTAAAAGGACAAATATTTCTGTTATTGCTGATGCAGAAGGGAAATTCGTTATTAATTCTGAGCTCCAATTTCCAATTATTTTAATAGTATCATATGAAGGATACTTTGATAAAGAAATAGAATTGGCATCTTATCAAAATAATCTTGTGATTGAATTGGATTCAAAAGAAACAAAATTGGCTGAAGTAGTTGTTACATCTAGAAGACGTAAAGAAGTGGTGCAAAAGGTACCAATCCCAATTGCTGTCGTGAGCGGTAAACAAGTGGAAGAATCTGGTTCTTTTAACGTTAACCGTGTAAAAGAACTTGTACCTTCAGTACAGTTATATTCATCAAACCCAAGAAATACGACCTTAAACATTCGTGGATTGGGTTCGACTTTCGGGTTGACAAATGATGGTATCGATCCAGGTGTTGGTTTCTATGTTGATGGTGTTTATTTTGCTCGTCCAGCAGCTACAACTTTAGATTTTATAGATATTGAACGAATTGAAGTATTACGAGGGCCACAAGGAACTCTTTTTGGAAAAAATACAACTGCAGGAGCTTTTAATATAACGACCAGAAAACCAAATTTCATTTCTTCAGCGACTGCCGAGGTAAGCTTTGGAAACTATGGATATTTACAGGCTAAAAGTTCTGTAAATGGCGAATTGTTTAAAAATTTTGCTGGTAGATTGTCTTTTTCAGGAACACAAAGAGATGGTGTTATAGAAAATGTTAGAACTGGTAAGTATATTAATGATATCAATAATTTAGGGGTAAAAGGACAATTATTATATACACCAAATGAAAAAACAGAATTGCTTTTGTCTGCTGATTTCTCACGCCAGCGGCCAGATGGTTATGCACAGGTAATTGCGGGTGTGGTTACGACAAAGCGCGCGGCGTACCGACAATTCAATCAGATTATTGCCGATTTGGGTTATCAGTTGCCTTCAACAAATGCTTTTGACAGAAAGATCGATCACGATACACCATGGAAATCGAATAACGATTTAGGAGGTGTTTCACTTAATATAGAACGAGAAATTGGTGATGGAAAATTGACATCGACTACTGCTTGGCGTTATTGGAACTGGGATCCTTCAAATGACAGAGATTTTACAGGTTTGTCAGTCTTAAGGAAGTCTCAAGCAACTTCGGTTCATAACCAACTATCTCAGGAAGTAAGATATGCAGGTAATTTTTCAGAAAAAATATCAGCGGTATTCGGAGTATATGCAATCGATCAAAATCTAAAATCCGATCCGTATCATATTGAAGAATCTGGTAACGCACAATGGCGATTCTCACAAAGTTCTACAAGTGCTAATTGGCAAACACCAGGATTGTTTGAAGGTTACGGGATTAAAACTAATTCACATTTGAAAACATTTAGCGGGGCAATTTTTGGTCAATTGGATTGGGCAGTAACACCTAAATTCCATTTATTACCTGGATTGCGTTATAATTATGATGAAAAAGAAGTTGATTTTGATCGTAAAACATATGGAGGATTGGAAACTAATGATGCCAATTTGATTGCTTTAAAGAAACTGGTTTATTCTGATCAGGCTTTTAATGCAAATGTTTCAGATAACAACTATTCGGGTCAACTAACGGCAAGT
>CBFHBH010000233.1:0-4305 GCA_965653735.1 uncultured Flavobacterium sp.
AAGTTTCATTTGCTTCTTAGCGATTTCATATTGTGGATGTGATTTTAGGAATGGGTATTTTACTTGTTTTACATTTGGATGATTTTCCAGAAATTCTGCCACTTTCACTGCGTTCTCACAATGCTTTTCTACACGTATTGGTAAAGTTTCTAAACTTTTTGACAATACCCATGCATTGAATGGTGATAGAGCTGGTCCTGTATTTCTTGAGAATAAATAAATTTCTCTCACTAGATCAGCCCTTCCGACAGTTACGCCTCCCAAAACTCGTCCTTGCCCATCGATTAATTTGGTAGCAGAATGCACAACTAAATCAGCTCCGTACTGAATTGGATTTTGTAAAAGTGGTGTTGCAAAACAGTTGTCTACAATTAAAATCAGATTGTGTTTTTTAGCGATTTGTCCCAATAATTCTAAGTCGATAATATCTACTGCAGGATTTGTTGGCGATTCGGCAAAAAGGATTTTCGTATTTGGCTGAATATAACTTTCTATCGTTTCCGGTTTGTTGATATCAAAATAACTAGTGGAAATGTTCCATTTAGGAAAATATTTTGTGAACAAGGTATGAGTTGAACCAAAGACACTGCCTACTGACACTATATGATCACCTGCTTCCAACAAAGCTGCAAAAGTTGAATACACTGCTGCCATTCCCGTTGCGAATGCATAACCATCTTCGGCTCCTTCCAATTTGCAAATTTTTTCTACAAATTCGCTTGTATTTGGATTTGTAAAACGACTATAAATATTACGTTCTTTTTCTTCGGTAAACGAAGCTCTCATGTCTTCGGCATCTTCAAAAACGAAACTCGATGTTAAATATAAAGGAACTGAGTGTTCTAAAAATTGGGTTCTTTCTATTTGTGTACGAATGGCTTGGGTTTCCAAACCAAATTCTGAATTATTCATTTTATTGCTTTGTTTGTTGTTTGTTGCTTTTATTATTCTTTATACTGCTTGATTATTTACCTTTACTCGATAATCTATTGTCGCTGTAGGTTCTAACGTTTTAGAAACCGAACAATATTTTTCGAAAGACAGTTGTGCCGCTTTTTGTGCTTTTTGCTCGTCGATGTCTCCTTCTAAAAAAATTGTCACGATAATATTTTTGAATGGTTTAGCCTCATCAATTTGCACTCTTTCTCCTTCGACTTCTGTATAATAAGATATTATATTTTGTCTTTGTTTTTTTAGTATCGAAATAACATCTATAGCACTACAGCCTGCAACTCCCATCAATAACAATTCCATGGGGCTTGGTGCCAAGTCGCTTCCTCCAAATTCTTTCTTATTATCTAAATACAGTTTATGTCCGCGTTCATTTTGTAATTCAAAATGATAATCTTCATTAATTCTTTTTAATGTTACTTTCATGATTATCCTTTGTCTGCAATTCGTAATATATCTCCAAAAACTCCTCTAGCAGTTACAGAAGCTCCTGCTCCTGCTCCTTGAATCACGATTGGTCTTTCTCCATACGATTCAGTATAGATTTCAAAAATTGAATCGGAGCCTCTTAGTTGTCCCAGAGCAGAACTTTCAGGAACTGAAACCAATTTCACTTCAAGATTACCTCTGTCCTGTTGCAAGTCTCCAGATAACTCTCCAATGTAACGAAGTACATTTCCTTCTCTTTGACTAAGCTTTATTTTATTATAGTGGTCATCAAGTTCATGCAGATTAATTAAAAACTCTGAAGTTGAAAGGCTTCTTAATGATTCAGGGATAAGATTTTCAATGGAAATTTCGTCAAATTCATTTTGTAAATCCAACTCACGAGCCAAGATTAAAAGTTTTCTAGCTACGTCATTTCCACATAAATCTTCGCGTGGATCTGGCTCAGTGTATCCATTACTTATTGCTTCTTTAAGCACTTCGCTGAACTTTTTATCTTCATTAGAAAAATGATTGAATAGGAAACTTAGTGAACCCGAAAATACTCCTTTTATTTTTGTTATGTTTTCACCCGAAAGATGCAATAACTTTATGGTATCTATAAGTGGCAATCCAGCTCCTACATTCGTTTCATATAGATATGTCTTTTGATTTTTATCGAGAGCATTTCTCAGTTTTTTGTAGAAATCGTAACCAAGCGTATTTGCCACCTTGTTTGAAGACACTAAATCAAAACTATTTTCTATCAATTCAAAATAATTTTGTGCAAATTCTTTACTTGCAGTATTGTCAATAGCAATCAAATTTTCAAGATGATTTTCTTTGGCAAAATTTACAATATCAGTAATTGAATATTTTACTCCTTTTTCTGAAATTTCTTCTCTCCAATTTTCATTGTTTCCATCTTTTTTAAGCAATACTTTTTTAGAATTTGCAATTGCAAAAAGATTCAATTTTATATCTTTTCTTTCTTCAATTTTTTTAGCAGAAGTAAGTATTTGATTAATTAATGTCCCACCAACAACTCCGTGACCAAAAACAGCTATATTGATCTTTTTTGTTACGCCAAATATCTCACCGTGAATAACATTTAAAGCCCTGTTTAAATCCTGCTTCTTGATTACTAAACTTATATTTCTTCCAGTTGTAGTATTGTTGAATAAAATAGGTACTACTTTGTTTCTGATTAAAGCAGTGTAAGGTTTATGAAAAGTACTTAAATCCTGACCAATAATTGAAATCACCGAGATATTATCATCGACCGTTATTTTATTTACATCGCGAGTGTAAAAATCATTTTCGAATTCTTTTTCTAAACCTATCAATGCTTCCGATGCCCTATCAGTATTAACTACAATTCCGATTCCACGTTCAGAAGAACCTTGTGAAATGATGCTAACACTAATATTGTTATCTGCCATTACGCTGAAGATTCTGGCATCAACACCTGTTTTACCAAGCAATCCACGTCCTTCAAGATTGATAAGTGACACATCGTTTAAAACTGAAAGTGATTTTATCCCTTCGTCTGTTTGCTCTGAAGTGATGAGTGTTCCTGCGCTTTCAGGGTTAAAAGTATTCAGGATACGAAGTGGAATATTTTTTTCTACTAGTGGGATTATTGTTTTGGCGTGTAGAATATTGGTGCCAAAATTTGCTAATTCATTTGCTTCGTTAAACGATAGCTTTTCTATTTTTTTTGCATCAGAAACCAATTCTGGATTAGCGGTGTAAATTCCGTCTACATGTGTGAAATTCTGAAATTCTTCTGCATCAAGGTAATTCGCTAATAAAGACGCCGTGTAATTACTTCCATTTCGTCCAAGAGTTGTTGTTTCGCCATTAACTGTTGAAGCAATAAACCCTGTTACTACATGAATTTCATCTTCACTTTCAAAAAATTTAAGGACATTCTTTTTAGAAATTGTATCAATTGGCTGAGCATTTCCAAAGTTAGCATCGGTTTTAATCAACTCACGAGTATCCACATACTTTGTTTTAAGTCCTTTTGAGGTTAAAATTTGAGTGATATACTTTGCGGATAAAACTTCTCCGAAAGCAATAATTTGATCTTTTATCTTTTCGCTGTAATCTCCAAGTAATTTTACACCTTCAAACAGCTTTGCTAATGTTGCATATTCCTGATGAAAAAGTGACTCTTCTAAATCATTAGTTTGATATTTTACAAATTCTTCAAATTGTCGTTCGTAAGATTTTCCACTTTGAGCCAACTGAAGAATCACTAACAATTCATCTGTTGCATTCCCACGAGCAGATACTACAACAGCAATTTTTTCGCCGTTAAAATATCGCTTGGCAATAATTTCGATCACTTGATCTACTCCTTTTTCGTTTGATAGAGATTTACCTCCAAATTTTAAAATTTTCATTGTCTTGTTTGTTTTAGTAATTAAAAATAGGTGCTAAAAATTTGTTCAGTTGTTCATATTCAATCAAGAAAGCGTCATGTCCGTGTTTGGATTGAATCTCATAATACTGAACTTCAATTGTGTTGTGTTGTTTAAGTTTAGTGTAAACATTTTTGATTTCATTTGCTGTAAAAAAATAATCTGTGTTTACTGACACCAAATGAATTCTAGCTGTTGTGTTATTAATTGTGTTTAGTAAATATTTTTCGTTTCTGTTTTCTCCAATTGTTTTTAGTAGATGGTTCATCAGCTTATAAGCTGACAATTCGAATCTTTGCGACAACTTATTCCCGTGATGTTTTAACCAACTTTCTACTTTATATAAATCATTTTCTTCGTTTTTCTCTCCATTGAATTTCTCCTGTAATGACTCTGGCGTTCGATATAAAAGCATAGCATGTAACCTTGCATCGTGTATAGGATTGTTCGAATTATTCAAAATTGCATCCTGAACTAAAACATTAGCTGTTAACCAATC
>CBFHBH010000234.1:0-4299 GCA_965653735.1 uncultured Flavobacterium sp.
ATGGGCTTTTAAAACTTCTGGAATTTAATTTAGAAGCACTTTAACACGTATTGCTTTCAATCCGGAAACACCTTGTAAATCTTCAACTTCAAGAAATTCAACTGTAGGTTCAAGAATTTTTTGGAATTGAAGGTATTCAATATATTTCGTATATTCTTTTTCTTCATCCGAATGTGAATAAACAATGGTGATTTTTCCTTTTTCGGTTATGCGTTTTTGAGTGTTTTTTTCCAATGCTTTGTCAATACGCTTTTTAACCACTTCGTAACGAGCATTATAAGAACCGTCTACATCAAAGCGCTTTTCATCCATACGAAAACGAATAGTAATTGGCGAACTAAACACTAATATCAATGAAGTGACTTCTAAATGGAAAGGTAATGTATCTTTCAAAGCATAATGTTCTTTTTCCATTTCGGCCAAAACCTGAAGCTGCCACAAACGCATGTTATAAAGGTAATTCATATTGAAATTAGCATTTGGAGCAATTGAGTTTCCTATGTATAAATTGTGTTCTACACCATCAGTATTGAAACGCTCAAAATAATGCGGAAAAATCCCTTGTGCTTCCTTCTGTTTATTATCAAGTATAACACTCAATTTTTTATTGATGGCGGTTAGTGTAGCGTCAAATTTCTTTCTTTCCTGATAAAAAGTACCCGTATTTTCATCAATCATATTAAAATATTCCAATATCTTTTCATCTTGCTCTTCATTTTTAAGAATTGGATGGATATCAGTTTCAATATAACGTTGAATTTGTTGTTCAGTATCTGCTTTAAGATTAATGAATAAATCATTAAGAAAGCTCACCAACTCAAATTTTCGTTGTTCCAGGATGGGAAGTTTTGTTCTTTCGTGTAAAGCTTCAATAATAGTAATTAAACTGCTTAACTGATTTTTGATGTCGTCCTGAGCAGCCCTGTTTCTTGTGTCTGAAGATTCTTTTATATCTATTTGACCGTACAAAGGATACACATCCTTAAATACAATTTCTTTGAAAACGTATTCAGGGTTTGAGTGTTCGTTTATGATATATTTACGCGCTTCTTTTTGGAATTTCCAGTAAACACTTGGATGTATTGTTGTGTATTCTTTTTGAATTACTGCTTCGATTTTATTTTGAACATCCGAATTATAGCGGTCAATTGTATCTACAATAAATGGCATGACAATATCTAGTTTGTGTGCATTTAGACTATTCAACTCACCAACCTTAGAAGAAACCAATTCCATAACACCTAATAAATTTCCATCTTTTACAACCGGAGCAAACACGCAACTCATAACATTTTGTGAAAGTAGATGATTCCCAAAGAAAGCGTTTTCTTCTAGTGCTGCAAATTTACTTACATTAGAAATGGCCACATAGTTTTTTTCTTCTACCAAAGATTTGAAAATGTCGCTATTCAATGCTTTTTGACATTTCATCTCAGCATTACCACAAAGCAGGAAGCTATCGACTTTTTTCTCTTTTTCCATGGTACTGAATTTTATTTCGTCCTGGGCAAAAGAAGTGTAACCAATACGTAAGTCTTCAATTTTATAAATAGACTTAAGAATTCCTCTAAGAATTTCACTGAAATCTTCATCTTCATCGGTTAATCTAAGTAAAGTACTTTTAAGATTAGAAACAGCATTTTCTGTTGTAGCATCAAAAAGTACAACTATTCCGAAACCTTTAAGAATCCAACTGTCAACTGGGAATTTTTCTTTCCAGATATCGATATTATCAAAACTGTCCATCAGTAAATCAATATCTTCTTGAGTAAGCTGAATAGAATTTTCGGTAGGTAATATTTCAAGGAAATCAGCATTGTATAAAATGCGATAATGCTTCATGATACCTTTAGCATCTGGAATATCGTAAAACAAAGGTTTACTAAAGTCAAAATTTTGTTTGTATTGCATGTTGATTATAAGACAACAGCACATGATATAAAACTGATTTTCATCAAAATCACGAATGTTCATGTCGAAATCAGTTCCAGCTTCTTTAAGTATCTTTTTAAATCTTTCGGTATAGTTGAATGTAATATTTACAAAAGGTATTGTTACTGCTTTAATTTCATTATTGGTCAGCGCAGTAGGAAATAAATCAGCCAGTAAATGATTTATGAGCATAGCGTTATCATCTATCTGACGCATACTTGTTATCCCGTCTCGTAATTCAGGGAATGGCGTGGTTTTTTCTAGTAGTGCTTTAGCATAGTTTGATCTATAATCAACATCAGAAGCAGCAATTTCCTCCAAAGCTTCTAAAACTTTATGGAAAGAAATTTTTATTTGAAACGGATTTTTCGGGAATTCACTAAAATTCATGCTTTTTGATAAAAAACTTCATCAAAGTTACTAAATAAGCACGTAAAAGGAATTTCAATTTAAGTTTACCTTAACTAAATGTTTTTAAAAACCTTCAAAAACACCCAAGCCAAATAAGGCAAAGTCGTATTTTACAGGATCATTGGGGTCTAATTTTCTAAGATTTGTGTCTAGTTCAACTAAAGCTTTAGCATCGTTTTGCTTTCTTGTTAGTAACTCTAACTTTCGAGCAACATTTCCTGAATGCACATCAAGAGGACAAGATAGGGCAGAAGTTGGAATACTTTTCCAGAGACCAAAATCGACACCTTTGTTATCTTTACGGCACATCCATCTTAAATACATGTTGATTCGCTTTGCTGCCGAACCTATGTGAGGATTAGGAAGATGCTTTTCAGTTCTTTGAAGATGTGGAATTTCAAAGAAAGTATTTTTAAAATTTGTTATAGATATTTGTGTTGAATTGTCTTTAACATGATTAGAAAAAACAGATTCAAGTCCTTTATGATTCTGATAAATGTTTTGTAATGATTTTACGAAACCAATAAAATCCTGGCCGTTGAATGTTCTATGTACAAAAGATTCTAAACGTTCTAAATCATTTACATTATGTGACATGACAAAGTCATAAGGAGTATTACCAATCAACTCCATCATTTTTTGAGCATTTTTGATAATCATTTTTCGGTTGCCCCAAGCGATTACAGATGCTAAAAAACCAGAGATTTCAATATCTTCTTTTAAACTAAATTGATGCGGAATTTGTATGGGATCACTCTCTATGAAATTTGGATTGTTATATAATTCAACCTTTTCATCAAGAAATTCTTTTAGTTCAGATTGGGTCATTACTATTCTTCTGTCGAGGTATTTTGGATGTCATCTTTAATTCTGCCATCAACCATAACTAGTTTTCTATCCGCCATGTTTGCTAATTGTTCGTTGTGAGTTACAATAACAAATGTTTGACCGAATTCATCTCTAAGTTTAAAGAATAATTTGTGTAAAGTCTCAGCTGTATGCGAATCAAGATTTCCACAAGGCTCATCTGCAAAAATAACAGCCGGTTTGTTTATTAAGGCACGTGCAACAGCAACTCTTTGTTGCTCACCACCAGAAAGTTCACTAGGTTTATGATGCATTCTTTCTTTAAGACCAAGATAAGTAAGTAATTTTTCTGCCTCAGCTTCTGTTTCATTTTTAGGTTTGTTGGCAATAAATGCAGGTATGCAAACATTTTCTAAAGCTGTAAATTCAGGTAATAATTGATGAAACTGAAAGATGAATCCTAAATTTTGATTTCTAAACTTAGAAACTGTGGCATCATTCATTTTTAAAATGCTTTCGCCATTAATTTGTATGTCGGAACCTGTTGAAAGTTTTGGAGTGTCTAAAGTAACCAACAATTGAAGTAATGTTGTTTTTCCAGCACCTGAAGCACCAACTATAGAAACAATTTCACCTTTTTTAATATGTAGATTTACACCTTTTAAAACGTGTAACTTTTCATAAAATTTATGGATATTTTTGGCCGTAATCATACTGTCAGTTTTCACAAAGAAACAAAGAATTTGTTGAACATCAAATAAAGTTTTGTTAAGTTGTTTTTTTAGGTTTCACTTTTCGCTAAATTTGAGTAAACGTTGTAATTATGAAAACATTTGTTGCACTTTTTTTATCACTTTTAAGTTTGAGTTGTGAATCAAAATCGAAATCAATACCTTCAATAGAAAAACAAGATATGAATTTAGAAAAAGGAAAAGAAATAGCCATTTTTGCAGGAGGATGCTTTTGGTGTACTGAAGCAGTTTTTCTTCAATTAGATGGAGTAGAAAGTATAAAACCAGGTTATATTGGCGGAAAAACAAAAAATCCTACATATAAAGAAGTTTGTTCTGGCTACTCAGGTCATGCCGAAGCAGTAAAAATTGTTTTTGATTCCAGTAAAATAACTTATGGTGAATTATTGGAAGTTTT
>CBFHBH010000235.1:0-4276 GCA_965653735.1 uncultured Flavobacterium sp.
AGTAGATGTGCAAGCATGGGGAGGTAGTGTTAGAACAACAGGTTATGGAGATTATAGTCAAATAGGAGGCGATTTTAATCAAAATTATACCAACTTTTCTGGAACAAGTTCAGCTACACCAATTGTCACTGCTTGTGTTGTGGCTCTACAGTCGTATTATTATTCTCAAACGAGTAGTTATATGACACCATCACAAATGCGTCAGCTTTTAATAGATACTGGAATTGCTCAAGGAACAGGTGGTCATATAGGGCCTATACCAAATATGCAAGCTGCAATTGAATTAATTAATGCAACTTTAAGTATTAAAGAAAATAATCAAATTGTATTTTCAGTTTACCCGAATCCATCTAGAGATAAGGTTACTGTCAATTTGTTTCAAGATTTTAGTGCTAAAAAAGTTGAAATTTATTCTGTTTTAGGGCAAAAAATTTCGGTTAAAGATTTTGAAGGGCAATCTATTGATTTAGATATTTCGACTCTAGAAAAAGGAATATACTTTTTAAAGATAAAATCAGGCAGTAAGGAAACCACTAAGAAGTTTATTAAGGAATAATTATTCAAACAAAAATGTATAGATGTTTTGATACAAAACATCGTCGTGCATACTGTGTCCTAATCCTTTTGTTTCGATAAAAGTTGCGCCTTTCCATGCTTCGGCTATTTTCTTGCCTTCATTTATTGATACTACATTGTCATCAATGTCATGAGCAATTAATCCTTTGATTTTTAAGTTTGAAACAAATTTTCTACTTGAGAAATCATCTAGTTTTTGTTTATATCGCTCAATGTATTTTTTTTCAAGGTTTGAAGCTAATTTTGAGTTTAAGCTCAAAATGTTCACATAATTTCTAATAAGGATTTTAAAGTCGCTTGGAGCTCCTAAAACGACCATTTTTTCTATATTGTCATTAGGGTATAGATATTTGTAATATAGACATGTTTTGCCTCCAATAGAATGTCCTATTAAATATTGAGGATCATATTTTTCTACTGTTTTATGTATAAATTCAGCATATTGTGGAATGCTAAATTCTTTTCCACTTGCCAGACCATGAGCAGGGGCATCAATTGCAATTATAGTGCACCCTGATTTTTTAAGATAAGGTAAAAAATTCTCCCATCTGGAGGCGTTGCTTTCCCACCCGTGTACTAATAATATTTTTGTTTGGTTACCTTCCCAAATGTAAACTGGAAATCTATGATGTCCTATTTCAATACTTTCGGTAAAAGTTTCGTTTAAAAATTGAGGAAGTTTTTCTTTATCTAATTTGCCTTCTCTGGGATGGCTAAAATATTCATATGTTAGTTCATTTGCTTTTTTTGGATGCAAAAAACTTATCAGGTTTATATACAAACCTAACGATTTTGTAAATAAGAAATAGATAATTTTCTCCATAAAAAAAGCCTCTGTTAAGAGGCTTTAAGTTAATTATATTTTAGCAAATAATTGCTCCATTTTTTCTTTTTCTTCTTGAGCTAAAGCATTGTCTACAAGAATTCTTCCACTGTGCTCATCTGTAATGATTTTTTTGCGAGAAGCAATTTCCATTTGTGTTTGTGGTGGAATTGTAAAGAAAGAACCTGCTGATGCACCACGCTCGATTGATACGATTGCTAAACCATTTCTAACGCTACCGCGAATACGGTTATAAGCATTTAATAAACGCTCTTCGATTTGTGCTCGGTATTCTGCTGATTTTTCAGATAAGAATTTTTCTTCCTTTTCAGTTTCAGCCATAATAGCATCTAATTCTGATTTTTTGTGTTTTAAGTGAGTAGATTTTGCATCTAATTTTTCTTTAGATTGTGCAATAACTTCTTTTTTATGCTCAATAGAAGCTTTCATTTCACGGATGTGTTTCTCTGCTAATTGAATCTCTAATTCTTGAAACTCAATTTCTTTAGACAAAGAGTTAAACTCACGATTGTTACGCACTTCTTTTTGTTGAGCAGTATATTTTTTGATAGCCTCTTTGTGTTCCTCAATACTGACTTTTTTCGCTTTGATTTGATCTTCGATGCTTTCTAAATCGCTTTTGAATTTATCTAAACGTGTAGTTAACCCTGCAACTTCATCTTCCAAATCTTCCACTTCAAGAGGTAATTCTCCTCTTACGTTTCTTATTTCGTCGATTCTTGAATCTATTAATTGTAAATCATACAACGCTCTTAACTTCTCTTCAACGTTCAATTCTTTTGCTGCCATAGTTTATAAGTACTTAACTGGGTTTGTATTTATTTGTGATAAAACGATTGCAAAATTAGGAATTTTTTTCGTAAGATAATCAACTATATAATTTTTTATGTAGCGTTCACTCTCAAAATGTCCAATATCGGCCAATAAAATTTTATTTTCGGCTTCATAAAAGTTATGATATTTTAAGTCGGCAGTCAAATAAGCATCGACTCCAGCTTGAATTACATTTTTAATTGCAAAGCTTCCTGAACCCCCTAAAACAGCCACTTTTTTTATTGGTTTGTTTAAAAATTCTGTGTGACGAATACCACCACATTCCATTTTTTCTTTCACCATTTTAAGAAAATCAGCTTCATTCATTTCAGAAGTCAATTCGCCTATCATTCCTAATCCAATATTTTGATGAGCATTTTGTAAGTCGTAGATTTCATAGGCCACTTCTTCATAAACATGGTTGTTTAATAGCGCTTTTAAAACTTTACTTTGCAGATGTTTTTCAAAAGTAACTTCAATTTTTACTTCTTCAGCTTCAACAAATTCAAAACGTTCTCCTATTTCTGGATTGCTATTTTCGTTGCCCATGTATGTTCCAATTCCTTTCGAATTAAAACTGCAATCTTCATAATTACCAATTCTTCCTGCACCAGCGTCGAACAATGCATTTCGAAGTTCTTCGGCATTTTCAAGTGTTGTATATGTGACTAATTTTTGAATGAAGTTACTTTTTGGAACTAAAATCTTAGTGTTATGCAATCCTAAAGCATCACAAAAAATTTTGTTTACTCCTTGCTGATGATTGTCAAGCGCAGTATGTACAGCATAGATAGCTATGTCATTTTTTATTGCCTTTAAAATTGCCTTTTCAACATAATTTTTACCAGTAATTTTTTTAATGCCCGAAAATAGAATAGGGTGGAAGCATACCACTAAATTGCATTTTTTTTTAATAGCTTCATCAATAACAGCTTCTAATGCATCATGACATACTAGAACACCTGTTGCTTCATCATTAATATTACCAACAAGTAAACCCACATTGTCAAAGTCTTCAGCGTAGGCAAGTGGAGCCATTTCTTCTAAAACAGAAAGTATTTCTTTAATCTTCATTTTTTGAAATGTTTCGAATAAACAAATTAACGAATAAACAAACCAACATAAAAATAAAAAATGGCTACATTCGTATTATGAACTTACTACGAAAATTACTTTTCCCATTCGCAATACTTTATGGTTGGATAACCAGTATTAGAAATTTTTTGTTTGACGTTGGAATTTTAAAATCAAGTTCTTTTTCTATTCCAGTGATTGCCGTTGGGAATTTAAGTGTGGGAGGAACAGGTAAAACACCTCAAATTGAGTATTTGATCAGATTGCTTTCTGATAAGTATAAAATTGCAACATTGAGTCGAGGTTATAAAAGAAAATCAGAAGGTTTTGTTTTAGCTGATAGAAATGTTACTAGTGAAATTTTAGGTGACGAACCTTATCAGTTTTATCAAAAATTTCCTGAAATTAAAGTAGCAGTTGATGCTAATCGAGTTAATGGGATTGAACAATTATTATCTCAAAAGGAAAAGCCTGAAGTAGTTTTATTGGATGATGCATTTCAGCATAGAAAAGTAAAAGCTGGATTTTATATTATGCTAACAGCCTATGATGAGTTGTTTTACAATGATTTTATGCTTCCAACAGGAAATTTAAGGGAAATTCGTTCTGGAGCCAATAGAGCAGATATTATTGTGGTTACTAAATGTCCGTCAAGTATATCATTTGATAAACAGGAAGAAGTTAAAATAAGAATAAGTAGTTATTTAAAAAAGAATATTCCTGTTTTCTTTAGTTATATAGATTATGATGATTGCGTTTATTCCGAAAATGAAAAGATAAGTTTAGGTGAATTTCATGTTGTTGATAAATTAGTTGTTTCGGGCATTGCAAAACCCGAACCTTTTTTTGCATATTTGCAGGCTGCTAAAAAATCAACGATGGTTTTTCCAGATCATCATAATTTTTCGGAAAACGATATTAAAACGATTCTTGAAACAGCAAATGGAAGAAAAATTGTTACAACCGAAA
>CBFHBH010000236.1:0-4258 GCA_965653735.1 uncultured Flavobacterium sp.
CCTATCATTCTAGTTTACCTCACAATTGAGTTTAGTTTCTTAATTGCTTGTTTAGATAAATTCCCTCATGGTGGTTATGTTACTATTATCATTGCTGCATTATTAATTTTTATAATGAGTATTTGGCATACGGCTAAGAAAATTAGTAAAAACTATACTAAAATTGTAAAAATAGACAACTACAAAAAAGTATTAGCCGAATTAAGTGTTGACTTATCAATACCAAAGTATGCAACACACTTAGTGTATATGACTAATGCTAACAGAGTTGATGAAATAGAAGAAAAAGTTATGTATTCTATTTTACAGAAGAGACCAAAAAGAGCTGATATTTATTGGTTTGTTCACGTTAATGTTACAGCAGAACCATATAATAAAGAATATAAAGTAACCGAAATTATTAAGGATGACTTATATCGAATTGATTTTAATTTAGGGTTTAGAGAACCTACAAAAATCAACCTAATGTTTAAAGAAGTTATCAAAGATATGGTAGCAAAAGGCGAGGTTGATATTACAAGTAGATATGAATCACTACATAAAAATAATATTATAGGTGACTTTAAGTTTGTTCTTTCAGAAAAATTCCTTTCTAATGACAGTTTTATGCATTTTTACGAAAAAGTAGTAATGAATACTTACTTCTTCTTAAAGAATTTCTCGTTATCAGAAGAAAAAGCCTTTGGACTTGACAGTAGCTCAGTAAAAATAGAAAAATTCCCTATGGTTTTACATGCTCCTGAGAAAATCGAAATGACAAGAATTTATAAAGAGAAAAAAGAAGCAGAATAGATGATTTCTTACAATCCCAAAGATTGGTTTAGCTTTATTTTTAGATTTCATAAAGCAGATACATTTAGAGAATTACTACCTCTAATTATCGGGATTGGAATTTATTCAACTATCATTTCGTATCTAGAGTTACATTATTTAAAATTATCTCATAAAGATTATGTGAAAAACATAACCCTAATGCATAGTTTATTAGGGTTTGTTATTTCCTTACTTTTAGTTTTTAGAACTAATACAGCATACGATCGTTGGTGGGAAGGAAGAAGACAATGGGGTGCTTTAGTAAATAATAGTCGAAATTTAGCTGTCAAACTTTCTGCAATTTTAACTGAAAAAGAAGATAAAATTTTCTTTAAAAAAGCTATTCCTAGCTTTGCTCAAGCGCTGAATCTTCATCTTAAAGACGAAAAAATAAGTCATGAACTTTTTGAAGAATACAATATTAATGTCACACATAAAAAGCACAAACCTAATCAGCTGATTAAGTTAATGTCCAAAAAGCTTTTTGAGTTAAAGAAACAAAATAAGCTTACAGAAGAGAATTTGCTTTTTATCAATCCAGAATTAACTTCGTTTCTTGATATTTGTGGTGCCTGTGAAAGAATTAAAAATACCCCTATCCCATTCTCTTATAGTGTTTTCTTGAAAAAATTCATCTTTTTTTACGTCATGACACTTCCTTTTGGGTATGTTTTTAGCTTAGGCTATTACACTATACCAGTTGTTATTTTTATATTTTATGTATTAGCAAGTCTTGAGCTTATTGCTGAAGAAATTGAAGATCCTTTTGGTAATGATGAAAATGATTTACCTACAGCACAAATTGCAGAGAATATCAAAAAGAATATTGAAGAAATTCTCTAAATAACTATAAAAATCTTACATTGCAATTGATATAAAGCAATGATAACTTGAGATTTTTTACCAAAATATTACTATTCACTTTTCTTATAACTTTAACTGAAGCACATAGTCAACAAAAAATAAGACTATCTGTAAAAATTGACTCTACAACTTCGGTATTAAAAGTTAATCAAACCATAATTTTTACAAATTCGTCTCAAAAAGCTTTATCAGAAATTATTATAAACGACTGGAATCAAGCTTATTCTAATAGAAAAACAAATTTAGGCAAAAGACTTTCAGACGAATATGTTCGTAGTTTCCATTTGTCAAGAGAGAAAGAAAGAGGCAGTACAACAATAAATTCGATCATTGCTAACGAGACAATTTCTAATTGGGAACGTCTAGAAAATCAAACTGACTTAATAAGTGTTAAACTTGACAAAAAGCTTTTACCCGGTGAATCTATTAACATCGAGTTTGATTATACCCTAAAAATTCCAGAAGATAAATTCACAAAATATGGGTATAATAAAGGTAATTTTTATTTAAAAGATTTCTTCTTGAATATTGCCCGTTTAGATGAAAACGGAAAATTTGTTGCATACAGTAACGAAAACATTGACGATTCAACTAATGAAATTATAGACTTTATTGCTGCAGAGTTTACTGTTCCAAAAAAATATTCAATCAGTTCAAATTTAATTCAAAAAAATGAAGAAATAAATTCAGTAAAAACAATCACTTTTGAAGGGAGCAACATAACCGATTTCACTTTTGCAATAGAACAAAAAAACACTTTTGAAAGTTACTCTAATGACACAATGCAAATTGAAACAAACTTAAAAGTCAATAAAGTAACTGAAATCCAAAAAGCAATAATAATAGACAAAGTACTAAAGTTCATTGAAGGATATCTTGGTAAATCTCAAAACGAAAAAATAATGGTTTCTCAAATAGATTATGATAGGAATCCGTTATATGGTTTAAATCAATTACCTAGTTTTTTGAGCCCGTTCCCTAATTCTTTTTTATATGAACTACAATTCTTAAAGGCTTATTCTAATAATTTTCTAAAACAAAATTTAAAAATTGATTTTAGAAAAGATCATTATGTCATTGATGCAATACAAACTTATCTTTTAATAGATTACATTAATGAATATTATCCAGATTTAGATTTAATAGGCAACATTGGAAAGATAAGACTCTTAAAGGGGTTTCAACTTTCAAAGGCAAAATTCAATAAACAATATGAAATTGTCTATTTACTTACTGCTAGAAAAAATCTAGATCAAAACCTAGACGAATCAAAAGAGAATTTAATAAAATTCAACGAACGTATTTCAAGTAAATATAAAGCAGGTTTAAGTTTTCAGTATCTCAATAAATATCTAGGTGAAAATATTGTTGTGAATTCTTTCAAAGAATTTACTCAATCAAATATTGATAAAAAAACAACTTCAAATCAATTTGAAGAAATTGTCCGAAAAAATGCAAAACAAGATGTTAGTTGGTTCTTTGATAATATTATTAAGTCAAAAACATCTGTCAATTACGGATTTGGTAAAACAGAAAAGTTAAAAGATTCAATCAGCGTACAAATTGTAAATAGAAGTAAAAATGATGTACCAATCACTTTATCTGGATTTAAAAAAAGAAAGTTAGTATTCGAAAAATGGTTGCCAAATATTAAAACTGACTCTACTCTTACATTTGATAAAAAAGAAGTAGATAAACTAATAATTAATGACAACAATTATTTATTAGAAATTAATAATCGTAACAATTTAAAATCGCTTAAAGGACCTTTTTCGTTAAATAGACCTTTAAAATTTACTTTAATAAAAGACATTGAAAATAGAAATTACAGTCAAGTTTTTTACTATCCAGAAATAGCCTACAATGTTTATGACGGCGCAATTTTATCATTAAAATTTAGTAATCGGTCGTTAATCGAAAAACCTTTATCCCTTGATTTTAGTCCAAGTTTTTCTACTCGAACAAGTTCTATCACAGGAGATGGCAATATAGGTTTTACACAACAACGACCTAATTCAAAACTATATCAAATAAGATACGGCTTTGGAGCTTCTTATTATCATTATGTTCAAAACGCTACTTATCAAAGAATTACTCCGTTAATTAGTTTTAGATTTAGAAATCTTGACTTAAGAAAAAATTTCAGACACTCGCTAACTCTTAGACAAGTTATAGTAAATAAAGAACCTAATCCTTTAAAAACTATCGAAACGACACCTCTAAACTATTCGGCCTTTGATGCTCGCTATGGTATTGGTGATAATGAAACTGCAAAATCATATGGACTATCAACAAATGTTCAGCTCTCAGGTAAGTTTGGAAAATTTGTTATAGAGGGTGGTTATAGTAAACTCTTTGAAAGTAACTATCAAATAGGTTTTAGAGTTTATGCTGGTACATTTATGTATAAAAAAACAGATACTGAATATTTCAATTTTGGTTTAGACAGACCAAAAGATTATTTGTTTGATTACAACTTTTATGGCAGGTCAGAAACTTCTGGTTTGTTTAGCCAGCAAATAATAATTGCTGAAGGTGGTTTTAAATCTATTATGGAATACAATAAGCTTTCTGCTGCCAG
>CBFHBH010000237.1:0-4180 GCA_965653735.1 uncultured Flavobacterium sp.
AATGTTTCAAATGTACAACCTGTATTGTTTAAATCCTCAATTACTACCCAAATAGACTCACCTGCTCCAGCACTAGAATAAGTAGCTAAACTACCATTAGGAATAATAGGACCAGTAGCCGAGCCAGAATGATAAACAATACTAAAATCAGAAGCATTCTGACCGTTTAGCATATAAGCGTTCTGATTTAAATTATATGTATACGGTGGACCACTTGATGTTGTACAAGCAATTAAGTCTAAAGGTTCAACCAAAGGATTTGAATAATATATAACAGTAAAATCGTCTTGAGCAATTAAGCATCCTGTCGAATTATAAACACTTAATTGATAAACTCCAGGTTGTGTTACGGTTATAGAAGGTGTATTTACACCCGTCATAACATTAGTATCATGAGTCCAGACAAAAGTATTTCCTACTGGACTTATACCTGAATTTATTGTAACTGGACCTTCACAACCTAAATATGAATCTGCGCCAGAACCTTCTGTAAGCACCATTGGTTCAATTTCAAAATCTTTCAGAAAAACAGCAGAATCAAATAAGTTATCAGAAGCATTACCAATGGCTAATTTTATGTGATAAGTTTCTCCACACAATAACTGCGCTTGAGCACTCAAATTTTTTGTAAAACCATCATATTGTACCGTATAAGCAGGGTTCCATGTAGTAGGATTTTGTCCAGTTGTCAAATTATTATAGTAATACGCACAGTTAACACATGGACCATTATTAGAAGGACCGTTATTTACTGTATTAATACTGATTGGTATCGAAGTTGAAGGAACAATAGCAATATTTTTTGCTCCACCACTAAATGTGCCAGATATACCAGGCCCTCTTAAAAAGAAACCAAAACTATCATTAATACTATTAACATATTCTGGATATTCTTCAGAAGCAAATACAAAGTCAAATCGTAAATTTGGACCAGTTGCCACAAAATCAAATTCTAAAACAGCAACATTTCTAATGGTTTGTCCAGACAATAATGCTAAATCTGCATCTCCTTGAACAGGAAATGCTGTAACCAAACTTGCTCCATTCGCATTATTTGGACCTAACGCTAATTGAGCATTTCCTGTAGCCATAATTAAACCTGTGTCTAATCCAAGATTTGTAGGATTAAAATTAGTGGTAAACTGCCCTACCTGGTCCCTAACTGCGTTAGCATTTGCTGTTGAACCATTAAATTTTATATTAATTGGAGTAACTCCATTACCTACCAACACGTTTTGAACTAACTGTGCTGGGGTTTGTGTTGTATTGTTTATCGTAAGCTGTGATTGTGCAGAAATCACAAAAAACAATAAAAATAATAAGTAAAGTTTCTTCATTTATAGTTGTGTGTTAAAATAAACGTTAAAAAGTTATAATTTGCCAAATTTACACTTTCAAATGGATTTTGTTTGTTAATTTTGCAAAAAAAATCACAGTAATGAAATTAATTACCATAAAAAGTACTCAAAATCCGAATATATTAAAATTTGAATTTTCATATTTTATTAGCCCAAATCAAAGTTTTGAGTTTAAAAATATTGATGAATGCAAGGATTCTAAACTTGCTCAACAACTTTTCTATTTACCCTTTGTAAAGACAGTTTACATATCTGGAAATTTTATTGCTATAGAAAAATTTAGCATCGTAGAATGGGACGATGTAAAGCATGAAGTAGCCGAACAAATGGAAGCTTACGTTAATGCCGGTGGGGAGGTTGTAAAACCAAAAGAGGAAATCAAAAAAGTACCTGTAACTGTTTATGCAGAAAGCACACCAAATCCTTCTGTAATGAAGTTTGTTGCAAGTCGTTTATTGACTAAAAACATTGTAGAATGTAAAAATATTGACGAAACACAAGCTTCTCCTCTTGCAAAAGAATTATTTAAGTTCCCTTTTGTAAAAGAAGTTTTTATTGATGAAAACTACATTTCTGTAACTAAATACGCTGTTAGCGAGTGGCAAGATGTTACTAATGAGGTAAGATCATTTATCAAAGAATTTATTGAAAGTGGTAAAATTGCTGTAGATGAAACAAAAGTTGAAAACCTAGAAAGACAGGAAAAACAACAAATCAAAAATTTTGATAATTTAGATGTTACCTCACAAAAAATCATCAATATCATTGAAGAATACATTAAACCTGCTGTTGCTGCTGATGGAGGAAATATTTTATTCGATTCATTCTCAGAAATTGACAAAACAGTAAAAGTAATTTTACAAGGCGCTTGTAGCGGTTGTCCTTCATCAACATTTACATTGAAGAATGGGATAGAAAATATGTTGAAAGAAATGCTTCACGATCAAGAACTTAAAGTTGAAGCTTTAAACGGATAGATTTTTGCTTTTAATAGCTAAAATTCATAACTTTAAAGATTAACAATTAAAAATCAGCAAGTTATGTCAGTATTAAAAGTAATTGAAGTTTTATCCAGCTCAAACACAAGTTGGGAAGATGCAACATCTAAAGCAGTTGAAAAAGCATCAAAATCTGTTAAACATATTCGTTCTGTTTATGTACAAGATCAAAGCGCTACTGTCAAAGACGGAAAAGTAACAGAATACAGAGTAAACCTGAAATTGACTTTCGAAATCGAATAATGATTAATTACAATATATTAAATGCACCTCAATCGAAGTGCATTTTTTTATTCATTTTATGATAAATTTTCGTAATATTACAAGTAATTAACATTAAATATAAACAAAAATGGGAATTGGTAATTTTTTTAAGAACTTATTTGGTTCTAAAGTAAAGGTAGAAGAAATCACTCAAAAAGTAGGTGATGTTGCCGATGACGCTATTGCTAAAGCAAAAGAAAGCGCTGCTCCACTAGTTGATAAAGTGGAAAATTTTGCTGAACAAGCTGGCGAAAAAATTAAAGATTTTATCCCTCAAGCTTCTGAAACGATTGACAATATAGTAGATACTGTAAAAGAAAAAGCAGAAGCTGCTATAGATAAAGTTGAAGAATTAGCTCATGGTGCTGTAGACTCTGCAGAAAACAAAGCAAACAACTTTGTGGATGAAAAATTAGACAACACTAACGAAGAAGCTAAATAATAATTATTTAGACGCAGAAGTTATCATAAAATCCTTTAAGTAAAAAGGCTCAAAATAAGCGACATCAACAGTGTCGCTTTTTTCATATTTTTCAAATGCGATTACCCCCATTTCTTTCGATGAAGGATAAATTAACTCATCGTGATAAATAAATTTATCATCTGTTAAAACTTCTTTACACTTAGGCGCTCCATCTCCAACAAAATGAATTATATCAGTAATATTAGCAAAAGAGTTCTCTGTAATAATTTCAGATTTAACTTCTCTTTTCAATTCAAAGTTGGCGTCAAAAATAGCCGTATAACATTCCATTCTTCTAGCATCAATCATAGGAATAATTAATGCGTTTTCAACAGACAATTTTCTAGCCAACACCTCTAATGTATCAATAGCGATTAGCGGAATATTTAATGCATAGCAAAGTCCTTTCGCCGCAGAAACTCCAATTCGCAAGCCAGTATAAGAACCTGGCCCTTGACTTACCGCTATAGCATTCAGATCAGAAAAACCTATATTAGAGTCCTTCAAAACTTCCTCGATAAAAACATGCAATTTTTCAGCATGTGAGTAACCGACTTCAGACACTTCTCGCGTACAAATTGTGTTACCATTTAACGATAATGATACTGAACAGTTTTTAGTTGCTGTTTCTATTGAAAGAATATAAGTCATGACAAATTATTATGATTGCAAAGGTATTAAAAAACAAAAAGCTCCAAAACTTTAGTAAGTTAAAGAGCTTTTCAGAAATAATCAATTAAAATTTAATTTTTAGCTATCTTTTTTGTCTTTGAGCTTTTTGTTTTCAGCTTCCTTCTCTTCTTTAGTTTTTACATAAACTTGATCACCAGGATTAAGTTCTTTCGTAACAACAGTATAAGGCCCTGAAACAATTGTCTCACCTTTTTTTAATCCACTAACTACTTCAATAAAAGTATCATCTTGAATTCCTGTCGTAACAATTCTCAATTTTACTTTATCACCACTTTTCACAAAAACACATTCATAACGTTTTTCATTTTTAACTACTGGCTTATCACCTTCATCATCATTTTCTGCATCCTTGTCAATATAAGCATTTCTAGCAGCTGTTGTATCAGTTCGCATTACTACTGAAC
>CBFHBH010000238.1:0-4173 GCA_965653735.1 uncultured Flavobacterium sp.
ATGAAATGTTTAACAGAAATAAAATCATTGTAGAGAATTTCCGTGAAACGCAACCAGAAAAAAAGCAAGTCATCCTACCTACTTTAGAAGGTTTTGAAGTAGTAAAAATGGAAGACATTGTAAGACTTCGTGGGAATGGAAATTTTACCGATTTGTATTTGTCTGACGGAAGCAAAAAAATGGTTTGCCGTTTTCTAAAACACTTTACGGAGATTTTACCATTTCCTTTTTTACGCGTTCACAAGTCGCATATCATTAATATCAACTTTGTGAAATCGTACAATAAAGGAGGATATGTGGTGCTCAATGATTTGGCCGAAATCGAAATTTCACCTACCTACAAAGATCAGTTTTTAAAACACTTTAAATAATTAAAAATCAAAATCAGTCACAGATGCTGTAGAGTCTACAGGTATAGTATCCTGCACAACCTTAATGCGAAGGAATGAACGTGCTCTTCCTGAAATATAAATAGGAATTGATTGGCCTATGGTATCGTCACTAGTGATTAAAGCTCTGCGAAGCATAAGGTTTTTAATAAACTTCTGATTTTTTTCTGCGTATGATTTTTGCATACCTTCTTCATTGAACTGATACATAAACTTTTTAGGTTTAGGCACAATAGAAGCTAGATATAAACATTCATTCAAAGTTAAATCGATAGGTTTTTTCTGGAAGTAAAATTCGGCAGCTTCACCAATTCCGTACACATTTGGTCCCCATTCAATTACATTAAAGTATACTTCCAGCATACGTTCTTTCGAAGCAATCCTATTATTCTCTAAAATATAAACTAATAAGATTTCTTCTAGCTTTCTTGATAAAGTTTTCTCACGTGTTAGAAATACATTCTTAACTAATTGCATACTGATGGTACTGGCACCACGGGCAAACTTTTTAGTACGAATGTTTTTTGCAATAGATTGCTTAAATGCTTCTGAAATAAAGCCACGATGACGCATAAACGAAGGGTCTTCGTTTGTAAGAACAGCATGTTTTAGATATGGAGAAATTAATTCTAACGGTGTGAAATTTGGATTTGAAGCACCTACAAAAATAGGTCTTTGCGGTACTCCATTTTCAATTGCTCTATATGTGAATTCTGTATTTAGTTTTTCCAGATTGGCTTCACCGTATTTTACAATTCTTAGATTGTGTTTGTTGAATTTACTGTCAAAAATAAGTTTGTGAGGCTTGTTTTTATTGAACTGAAAATTCAAATTATAATCAAATTCACCTTCGGCTTCCATGCCTACAAAGTGAGAGAAAAGACCATCTGGGAGTGACGTAATGAAATCTTGCGCTTTCATTGTGTCGATATTCAGTTTCAATTTATAAATAGTGTCTTCTTCAGTATTGTATTCTAAATAAGGTTTTACTTTTATCTTATTCAACTGAGCTTTTGAAGTGCTGTCAATGGCAATAAAATCACTTCCTAATAAAAATCTGTAATCAAATTGAGCATTTTTGATAACAACATCTTTCTTGGCAATTTTTGGATGGTTTATCGTGAAATTTTCAATAGAAGCAACACCATCAATGTGTAGTTTTCCAAAACTCATGTCAAGCTTATCAAGCTTTAATCGAATTTTATCAAAACTAGATTTTAAACCAAATTTCTCATCAATATAAGGAACCTGGATTTTTGAAGTGTCTGCCGAAGCAAATACTAAATCGGCTTTTTTATCACGCGGATTGGCATAACCTTTTATATTCCAGTTTTGAGAGAATGTATTTGTTGTAACCTTAATTTGTGTAACAAGTTGATTTTCAATTAATTTTAAATCGTCCATATCAAAATGCACTTTCTTATCCATATCATTAATACGAAGTGATAAGTTTGTCAAACTCATTTGACCTGGAACAAGATTCAATAATTTATTTAGAATTCTATTGGCAAGCTTTGCATAATTTCTTTTCTCATTGGTCACTTCTTCATTTTTATCTTTCTTTAGAAAAGCATCAAAGTTTCTTCCGTTCTCATTTTTAACCAACTGAATAAAACCATTTTGCATTTCTAAGTTGTTCAATTGTACATCACCGGTAAGTAATTGAAAAAAGCTCACTTCGGTTTTTATTTTTTGAACAGATAAAAGTGTATCTGCTTGATGTGGAACCAGAGTTATGTTATTCAATTCGACTCCTGTTGTTCCTAAGAATTTAGCACTTTCAACATTAAAATCTGAATTGTATTCTGTATTGAATTTGTTTTTTACTTTGTCTAAAGCTTGGTGCAAAAGAGTATCTCGGAAGAAATAAACACTTCCAACAAGTACTATAATTAGTATGAAAACTATTTTAAGAATCAGAAAAAACCATTGTTTTTTGGTTCTCATTGGTAATAAAATTTGGGATGATTTATGGAAGCGAAGCTACAAAATCTTCTACTTCTTTTTTCTGGTGAGCGTATTTTTCTTGTAAAACAGAATCTTTACCCATTTTATTGTAGTAGTCTAACGCTTTGTTGGCAAAAAATCTCTGTTGATGATGCGCTACATCAGGAACTTGTGGATATGTTTTATGAAAAAGCATTTCGTAATAGGCTTGCCATTCTCTTTCATTGCGATCTTCTATAAAGTTACCTACAGCTTTTTGACCAATATGGATCATTTCGTGAGCAATTAAGTTAAGCATCAACACAAACTCAAACTCAAAAGTGTTTTCAGGGATACGAATGATGTTGGGTTGCCCAAAAGCACCTTCGGTGGTCATTAAAATATATTCTGGTTTTGCTTTTTCGCGGAGTTCAAAGTTCTTGAAATTTGGATGTTTGATGCCGTATTCTTCGATAACCAAATTAGCCGCAGCAATAGTTTCTCCTAATTCATGATAGGTTTGCACAAGCTGTAATATTTCAGAATAGGGTTTCATAGTTTACCCAAATAACTCGCTAACAATTTCTTCAATTTTGCTTACCAAAACCACCTTTATTCCAGGGAATTTTGTAGAAATTTTATTGTATTTTGAGATGAAAACGGTTGAAAATCCTAATTTTTCGGCTTCCTGAATACGTTGCTCAATCCTGTTTACTGGACGAATTTCGCCAGAAAGGCCAACTTCACCAGCAAAACAAAAATCTTTACCTACAGGAATATCTTCGTTTGAAGATAGAATAGCTGCAACAACAGCTAAATCAATCGCAGGATCATCTACAGAAATACCTCCAGTAACATTTAAAAAAACATCTTTTGCTCCTAAACGAAAGCCAGCGCGTTTTTCTAAAACGGCTAAAATCATATTTAATCGCTTGGCATTGTAACCAGTTGTGCTACGTTGTGGAGTCCCGTACACTGCTGTAGAAACCAAGGCTTGAATTTCTATCATCAAGGGTCTCATGCCTTCTAAAGTAGTGGCGATTGCCGTTCCTGATAATTCTTCTTCTTTATGGGAAATTAAAATTTCGGAAGGATTAGATACTTCTCTCAATCCTGATCCTTGCATTTCGTAAATTCCTAATTCGGCAGTCGAACCAAAACGGTTTTTTAATGAACGTAAAATTCGGTACACATGATTTCTATCGCCTTCAATTAAAATTACCGGAGTGTTGGTTTCTTTGGCAAACTTAATTAGTTCGGCGGTGCATTCCCTAATTTGAGAAATACTTCCCGCAGACGATTCTATATAGTCCGTTTGTAACGTTTGAATGGAATCGATAATTACAATTTCGGGTTCAATTTCTTCAATTTGTCTGAAGATATTTTGTGTTTTGGTTTCCGTCAGAATATAGCAATTATCACCATTTGGAGTGATGCGTTCTGCACGCATTTTTATCTGCTTCTGACTTTCTTCTCCCGAAACATATAATGTTTTATAAGGTAATTTTAAGGAAATCTGAAGTAATAATGTACTTTTTCCAATTCCAGGTTCACCACCTAAAAGTGTTAATGAACCAGGAACTAAACCACCACCTAATACTCTATTCAATTCTTCATCGGTGGTATTCATTCTAATTTCTTCTGCAGAATCAATTTCGTGAATACGTAAAGGTTTTGCAGCCTTTTTTATAGTAGAAGTTTCAGACTTCCAAGCTACCTTTTCTTCCTTATGAATAATTTCTTCAACAATAGTATTCCATTCTTTGCAGGCATTACATTGACCTTGCCATTTAGCAAACTGGGTTCCACAACTCTGACAAAAGAAAGAGGTTTTTATTTTAGCCATTTAATTATTCAG
>CBFHBH010000239.1:0-4133 GCA_965653735.1 uncultured Flavobacterium sp.
TTACTTAAAGTCTGATTTGTATAACGTAATACAAATCTATCGATATTTTCTCCTTGAGTTGTAGTAAACTGGTAAGGAGCTAAGCGTAAATCATGTATTATATTAAGTTGCTTATCTTCAAGATAAATACCTTGATTTTGATCTTCAAATAACCCGTCAACTGCTCCAATGGCAATGTTATATGTTCCATTTGTTGGGGTGCTAAAAGCTAAATCTACTTTGTCATTTGTATTAAAAGGAGCTAATCTTCCTTGGATTGTAAATTTTTCGGGTCCTAATAATGAATTGATTCTAAAATTTGATTTCAAGTCAGCTTGAGCATCATACATTTGATCTCTCTCATTTGTTGCTCCATTAACATAAGCGATTAGAGATCTTGTGCTGGCTGTTGAAGAAACTAAGTCAATCCAAATGCGCCCTTCATTAGAGGTTAGGCTTTTTTGTTGTTTTGCAGATTTGAAAAATTCATTGTTTTTATGAGTTGCATTTCTCATTGTGTTGTTGAACACTGCCGTAGAACTTGTTGTAGGGCTTGTGTGTTTCATTTTTGTAATGAAACCTTGTCCTGCACCAATATATCCGCTAAATCCTGGAGTTGAAGGTCCTGATAAATTCCAAGTGATATAATCATTAGGGTCATAATTATAGCCATAATTATTGTAGAAAGGGTCAGGTGTGGAAGTATTAGGAGCTATTCCATGAGTCCAAATTTTTACAAAACCATCAAGGTTTGTTGAGTTAGCATTTAGGAAATCAGCAGCAGATATTGCAGATGGATATGGGTTTCCTAGCAAGTTCCAATTGTCATCATCATCTGTGGCGGGTGTTGTTGAAACGCCAGTTGCATAATTTACACCGCTGTAAATTCCTCTTGATATAGGTGTAGTTATATTTCCGTTATTAGGTGTTCCAATAAATGTACTAGTAAAGTTTACAGGTGAATTTAACGCAGCATTGTTCAATCCTCTTTCAATGTAACCTTTTCCAAGAACCATGGTTTCTACTCCACTAGTCCAATTTCCAAAACCATTTACACCTCCAGTTGTTGGAATCCATTTGTAAAGATTAGTATTGTTAGAATATGTAGAAATATTTGCTGAATAGAAATTAGAAACAGGTGTTGACCAATAAACATAATCGCGGAAATCGACGAAAGCAATTCTTTCCATACTTATACTACCAGAGTTTGCTGGGGAAGGATTGTTGTTTATTTGTACTAACGAAGCTGAATTTTTTATGATAAAACTAGAACTAGGAGAAACAATTAAGGCATTCTGTAGAGTTAAAGTCCCATTAGATTTTATAATTACTTTAGCTGGGGAATTTAAGGTCATACTACAAGCTATTATGTTTGGTAAACTTGTATTAGCTTCCATATCATAATCTCCTGAAATAATTGCGTTTTTAGTTAAGTCAGGGATTCCATTGCTCCACGAACTGCCATTCCAAGTAGTAGATGAATTATCTGCTATAACAAAAGATGTTGAAGATCCAGAATTACAAGTGCCATTGTTTGATTGTACAGTGTAAGCTGTTCCAGTTGCTATGTTATTAATGATACCTCCAGAACTTACTGTCGGTCCAGACGGAGTGAATGTATAAGCATTACTTGCGCTATAGTTTGTTATTGTTGCGGTACCTGGAGAAGCACAAGTGGTTGGAGTTGTATTTATAGTTGGAATAGTAGGAATGCTTGGTTGTGTATTAATTACAACGTTTCCTGATTGAGTTGATGTGCAGTTTGAACTATTAGTAACAGTAAAGTTATATGTCCCGTTTGTTAAACCATTTATTGTTGTGTTTGTTCCAGAACCAGTAATTGCTCCTGGATTTATTGTCCAAGTACCAGATGCGGGAAGCCCTGTTAATACTACGCTACCTGTTGCCGTTACACAAGTTGGTTGTGTAATAGTTCCAATAGTTGGTGGGGTTGGTGTTGCGTATTGTTGATTGACAGTGAAATTTGTTGAGGTTGTACTACATATACCAGAAGATGCAGTTACGGTGTATGAAGTTCCGTATGTTAGTCCACTTATGAGTCCTGTTGAGGTATTTATAGAGATGCCAGCAGTTGCGGGATTAAATGTGTATGTATATCCTGAATTGTAATTAGTTATCGTTGCTTTGCCATTTGAGCTGCAATTAGCAGAAGTCACATTTACTGTTGGAGTAGGGACTGTGAATGAGTTTACAGATCCATTAGTGAAGTTATAGTCTAATACACCAAAATTACTATTGAAATTTGAACTTGTACCACCCCATGCATAAATCCTGAATTTCACATTGCTGTTAATGCTTAAAAGTGAGGCAATATTTACATTTGCAGTCCAACCATGATCAAAAGCTACTATATTATAAGTGTATAAATTTGAAGTGTAATTATCTAAACTACTTCTAATTACAACATTAGTAGGTCCATAGTTAGTCCAGTTTTGATCGTTTATTTTAAAAGTGATGCTAAGAGTGTTAAAATTTATTTGTCGACAGGAATTTGGAGTTAAAGAAATTTCAAAATATTTGTTTAAATCAATTGAATTACTCGTCCAATTATATGCATAGTATGCATTATTGGCATTCATATTGCCTCCAGTTGTGCTAATATGTCTTATGCCGTCTACAGTTACGTTAGGATTTATTGTTGTGCCTGTTGCTGATTTAAAATATGTTGATCCGGAAGTTATATTGTTGCCAGTTATTGGGTCTGAAAATATTTGTCCGTACCCTTGAAACGTAATAAAAAATAGAAAAAGAAAAGATTTGTAAAAAAAGTTAGTTTTGGAGTAGAATTGCTTCATAGACATTGTTTTGTTTAGTTTTTGAAAAAAAATGTTACAGTTTTAACGTGATATTTTAATGATAACAGAATTTTTAAAAGAGAGCTTTAACAAATCATGTGGAAAAACCGTAAAGCGGGCTCCTTTTATAGACTTAATTTTGCATCGCTTAGGCTAGGTTTGGTAATTTTTTTTACATCAAAAAGCACAAGCAATCAAATCAAAACTTTAAATTTTCTGATTACAGATAAAAAATAAATTGTTTAAAAAAATTTGCAAAAGTAGCCTATAATAAAGGGCTCGGCAAATATTTTAACATTCTGTTTTTTATATTTATGTAGTAGTGATTACTGATTTTAAGAGATTTGAAATTTCATTACGTTTAATTACTTGTTTGTTAGATAATTAGAAAAAGTTATGTATGTGTTTTAAGTTACTTTTCTAATTTTATCCATAAAAAAAGACTTCCATTTGGAAGTCTTTTTTGTTAATTTTTTTAGGATTTAGTTAGAAAATTATCTTTTTTGTAATCTCATTCCCGTTTTCTAAAATCAATTTAATAATAACTATTGCTGATGTTGGTTTAATTTCAGTCAAAATAATTTCATTTTTACCTACCTTATTTTTACTTAAAAGTGTTTTACCAAGCACATTATACACTTTTATGTCTCTAATGTTTTCTAATGAAGATTTAATATTAATATTTTCATTAGCGTATACAGAAACAGTGTTGCTATAATCAAAAGTGTCATTACTCAATGTTTGATTTGTGTAGCGTAATACAAATCTGTCAGTGTTTTCTCCTTGATTCGTCGTAAACTGATATGGAGCAGAACGTAAATCATGTATGATGTTAAGTCGCTTATCTTCCAGATAAATATTTTGACTCTGGTCTACAAATAATCCGTCTACAGCACCAATTGCAATAGTGTAAGTTCCATTAGTTGGAGTGTTATATGCTAAATTTACTTGATCATTTGGATCGAAAAGTGCTCTGCCTTGTATTATTAGTCTTTCAGGTCCTAGAATGGAATTAATCCTGAAATTTGATTTCATATCAGATTGTGCATCATACATTTGGTCTTTTTCATTTGTAGCGCCATTAACGTAAGCTATTAGAGATCTTGTGCTATCGTTTGGTGATACTAGGTCGATCCAAATATGTCCTTCATTTGTCCCTAATAATGCTTTTGATGAACTAGGTTTAAAAAACTCACTATTTGTATAAGCAGCATTTCTCATAGTGTTGTTAAATACTGCAGTTGAACTTGTTGTAGGACTTGTATGTTTCATTTTTGTAATAAAACCTTGTCCAGCACCAATATATCCGCTAAAACCTGGAGTAGAAGGTCCAGATAA
>CBFHBH010000240.1:0-4130 GCA_965653735.1 uncultured Flavobacterium sp.
TTTGAGCTTTGTAAAAAAGAAACACAACAAAACATTGTTTTCGATTTATATGCTAAAGAACTCCGTGGTTTTTTAGGACTTCTTTCTCATTGTGATGCATTAATAGGTAATGAAGGTGGTGCAGTAAATATGGCAAAAGGTTTAAATATTCCAACTTTTTCAATCTTTTCCCCTTCGGTAGATAAAGAAACTTGGCAAATTTTTGAAGATGAGAAAAACATTTCAATCCATTTGAAAGATATTAAACCAGAAATTTACCAACAGTTTACTGAAAAAGAAATCAAACAAGAAACCTTCAAATACTTTGAAGAATATCCGTTTGAATTACTATTAGAAAAATTAGAAAGGTTTTATAAAACTATACTTTAGTTTTATTTCTTCCAGAATTTTAGTTTTTTCTTGATGCGTTTTTTTCTGTAAAAACGATACTGAAAATCTTTTGTAAGTTGCCACATGGTATTAAAAACAAGTTCTTCGTTTTCACCCGAAAGCTTTGCATATTCATTACTCATTACAGCAACCATTTCTTTGTGAGGCGTAATCTTAGACAAGTTTTTCATTCGAGTTTTAAAATCGATACTGTCGTGGAATTTCATACGGTTCAAATCGACCAAAAAGAATTCGTATTTACTATTTCCTTTATTTTGAATTAACGTATTTCCTGGTGAATGATCAAGGAATTCAACTCCTTTTTGATGCATCATGTAAGTAAACTGTGTAAACTGACGAAGAATATTATCTGCATCCGGATAATCAGTTTCAACCAATTCTCGATAAGTCAAATCATATTTTAAATGCTCACAAGCATAATAGCTATCTTGAAGCGTAAAAAAACTTCTGTTTTCGAAATAACCAATGGGAGTTGGTGTTCCAATCCCTTTTTTAAGCAATTCTAAAGCAAATTCATATGATCGTTGTGCTTTCGATTTTCTAAAAAAACGATACACAAACTTGTTCACTACATTAGGCTTTTTGAATGATTTTATATTAATAATAAGATTTTCTTCTGTAAATAACTTAATTGAATTTCTTTGACCTTTAACCAAAATTTCACCTTGATTATCAAAGTTGTTTACAATAGTTAGCAATCGCTTCTCTAAAGCTAGAAAGTCAGGATTTATTGAATATCTCATGTATTAAAACTAGGAATACAAATGTAAATTATTTTTCAAGAAAACATTTGCTTATTTTTACCAAAAAATTGCATGCATTTACCTACTTGTTCATTAGTAACACCTACATACAATTGGCCACAAGCTCTTGAATTACTGCTGCTAAGCATAAAAAAACAAAGTGTATTGCCAAATGAGGTTATTATTGCAGATGATGGATCAAGACCTGAAACTACTGAACTCATAAAAAAATTTCAAGGAAATTTTCCTGTTCCTTTAATTCATATTTGGCATGAGGATAATGGTAATCAAAAACCAGCTATCATGAATAAAGCTATTGCCAAAGCTAAATATGATTATATCGTTGAAATAGATGGAGATATAATCATGCATAAAGATTTCGTGAAAGATCATTTAACTTATGCTAAAAAAGGTCAATATCTTTTTGGTTCTAGAGTAAATATTCAAAAAAACATATTAGAAGATATTTTTAAAAATAAAACAATCCATTTTAGCTTCTTTTCTAAAGGAATTAAAAAGAGAACTCGTACACTTAGAATACCAATTTTTATGAGTTTTGAGAAGGAACACCACAATATTTCTAAAAAACTTAGAGGTTGTAATATGTCGTTTTGGAGAGAAGATTTTATTAAAATAAATGGTTTTAATGAAGGTCTTGTTGGTTGGGGTGTTGATGACTCTGAAATGATCCAAAGGCTTCACAACATAGGTATTGTGGGTAAAAGATTAAAGCATGCAGGGATTGCTTTTCACATTTATCACAAAGAACAAGATAAAAGCCTCATAGCGCTTAACAATGCCATTGAGGACGAGGTAAGAGAAAAGAAAATTAAGTTTATCGAAAAAGGAATAAATCAATATTTGTAGATGTTTGATATAGCTGCCATTATAATTAATTATAATTCGAGTGATTACACCATTAATTGCATTAATAGTATAATTGAAAAAACCGAAAAAAATCTTAATTATCAAATCATTGTAATTGACAACGCTTCAGAAAAAGAAGATTTTTTAAAATTATCTGAAAAGATAAAATCGATTTCTTTTACTAATCTTCAATTGGTTAGAAGCAAAATAAACACGGGATTTGGAGGAGGAAATATACACGGTGTTCAATTTACCAATGCTAAATATTACGCTTTTATAAATAACGATTCAATTTTCATCAATGATTGTTTGGGTATTATTTACAATCATATGGAAAATAATAATGAATATGGAATTTGTGGTCCAATGTGTTATAAGGAAGATGGAAAGCTACTGCCTACTCTCGACCATTTTGCCTCACCCATCAAAGAATTATTTGGTCGTTCAATTCTTGAAAAAATAAATCCAGAAAAGTATCCTAATAGAAAAATAGAATACACGAAGCCTCAAAAAGGGCAGTTTGTATCAGGGAGTTTTATGATGGTTCGTGCAAATGACTTTAATGCAGTGGGTGGATTTGATACAAATATATTTCTTTACTATGAAGAAACAGATTTGTGCAAACGCTTACAAAAAATAAACAAATTTGCTTATCTGATACCGGAAGCAAAATTCGTTCATTATCATGGGGCAAGTACTCCAAAATCTATAGCCATAAAAACCGAATTAAAAATATCTTTGTTATATATAATTCGTAAACATTATGGTTACCTTTGGCATAAATTTTTCTTAGTCTTTTTGAGCTTCAGATATTTCTTTAGTAGTCTTTTTAAATCGAAATATTGGTCATTATTTTTCGTTTTAATTAAAGGAGCTCATCTATCAAGTTCTTTAAAACAAATACAAGAAATTAAAAAATAATTTATGAAGCTCTCTTTAAAATATAATTTTAGAAGATACCGAAAAGTAAAAAAGTTAAATAATGAGTTTAAAGCTCAAAAAAAAGAGATTGTTCTAAATACAAACTCGAAAATAGCTTTTAAAAAATTCGAAAACCCTTTAGTTTCTATTATAATTCCTTTTTATAATCAAGTTGATTATACTCTAAACTGTTTGAATCATTTGAGTGAAAATCTTGATGAAAATATTAGTTATGAAATTATTTTAGTGGATGACAATAGTACTGAATTGTATGACTTTAGTAATATTGAAAACCTTGTTCTTATAAAAAACACTGAGAAAAAGACTTTCTAAAAGAACTTTTTTTTGTTTTTGAAAAATTCCCAAATGTTGGCGCAGTTGGTTCTTTATTGTTAAATCACGATGGAAGCATGCAAGAAGCTGGTTCTGTAATCATGAAAAACTTTAAGATTAGACAAATTTCTAAATATAGAAAACCATATTTCCCTACAATAAAATATATTAACAAAGTAGATTACTGTTCTGGATGTAGTCTTTTATTCAAAAAATATAAAGATGATGGTTCAACTAATTTACTTGATGAAAATTTTGCTCCAGCCTATTTTGAAGAAACAGATTTTTGTTTTGATTTAAAATACAATCAAGGAAAAGATATTTATTACACCCCTTTTTCAAAGGTCATGCATTTTAACGGAGTTAGCTATAATCAAAAAAACGAAAGCAATGATGAAGCTAAGCTGAAAAAAAAGAAAGAACTATTTGAAAAAAATGAAGCTCTATTTAAAACCAAATGGGGACACATTATTCAAAATATTAAGGCAGCAACAGAAGAGGAAAGAATATTGGAAAAATTTGATAATAAATCCATAATCTTTTACAACTCAAACGTACCTGAATATGACAAAGATTCTGGAGCCAACAGACTTATGGAAATAATGGTTGCTTATAAAAATTTAGGCTATCATGTTTCTTTAGTTTGTGAGCGAAATTGGTTTCAAAGCAAATACAATGAATTCTATCAAAGGTTAGGCATTTGTGTTTTTTATGAGTATCACAAACTTTGGAATTATAAATATTTCCTTAAAAAAAATTACCCTAAATCGGTAACGTCAATTCATTGGTTCTATGGACCAGGTACTTTCGAAAACTTTAAAAAGGCAGTAAAAAACACATTACCAAATTCATATTTTGTATATGATATGGTTGATA
>CBFHBH010000241.1:0-4123 GCA_965653735.1 uncultured Flavobacterium sp.
GTAAAACTTATTTTAATAATAAGCATTTTAGAAGTTGTCCTTTGGTTTTTTGTTGGTCTTCTTTTTGATTCTGAAGAATACTTTAAAAAACTAAATTCTAGCTTTTTAGTTGATTTCTTCAATGTTTTTACAGTCTTAAATTATGCGGTAATAGCAGCGTTTATTTATATATTTTATAAAAATTACAAAAACATCTGTGTAGTTTCTTCTACAAAACACTTAATGAAAAGCATTTTAAATACAAGAAAAACAGTTAATTACTACATATGGTACAACCTTGCAATGATTATCGTTGGTACTATTTTAGGATTTATCTTGGCCTTTAACACAGACCCTAATTTGATAAAACTTACAGAACACAATGATAGTGTATTTTATATTGCAATTGCTATCTGCTTAGTTGCTGTGGTTGTATTAGTTGGTGTCTTCTGGTTATTCTACAGATTACTTTATGGTATTTTACTTAAAAAGTTATATAAAAACTACAACGAATTAAAGAAAATAGATTTATAAAAAAAGTCCCAAATTTGGGACTTTTTTAATCTATATGCCATTGGCGAAGTCTGTCTAATTCTTTTTGTTCTTCTACTTCTTCTACTGAAAGAACCTTTAAAAATGACGGATGTTGTTCTATTGCAAATTCTATTTTTTCTACAATTTGATCAACCGTATCGTTTTCATAATCTATTTGTAAAGGCTCTTTTATTATAAACGATTGTAGTATTCCTTTTTTCTTTAAGCGTAATCCTTTTTTATCAAATGAACGTCTAAATCCATCTATTACAATAGGAACAACAACTGGTTTGTAATGCTTAATGATATGAGCTGTCCCTCTCCTTACCGGCTTAAAAGACTTTGTTGTGCCTTGAGGAAAAGTAATCACCCAACCATCTTCAAGTGCAATTTGTATATTCTTGAAATCACTTAAATTAACCTTCTTTTGTTCGTGCTTTTCAAGATCTTTTCCATCTGCTCTCCAAGTTCTTTCTACTGAAATAGCTCCAACATAAGCCATGATTTTAGTTAAAAGATTCGCTTGTAAAGTCTCTTTTGCACCAATGTAATACATGTTTAGTTTTGGTTTCCATAGATAACCAATATTTCTAATATTATCTTCTCTACCTTTTAAACTAGCATTAAAAACATGAAACATTGCTACAACATCTGCAAAGTAAGTCTGGTGATTAGAAATAAATAAAACATTTCTATCTGGTAAAGCTCTAATTATTTCTGAACCGTCAATTTGAAGTTGGTTAAAACCACGGTATCTGCGATGCGTGAAAGCACCAAAGACCATTATTATTAATCGCTTTAAAAAAAGTATATGCCCAAAAGGATTTCTCTTAAATAATCCCATATTTTTAAAAAATAAGCTGCAAAATTACAAAAAGTATTACACTATAATATCTTTTTGAACATTTCTTTGAGTTCACTCATCATCATGGCTGTAGCTCCCCAAACTAAATGTTCATCTATTTGAAAAGCCGGAACACTAATATTTGTAGCGTAAGAAGTTGACATATTAACACTTACAACAATACTCTCATCTAAAAAAACTGCAAGTGGAAGCTCAATTATATCTGAAACTTCCTCAGGATTTAAATCGAAAGACAATTCTGTTGTAGAAAATCCAAGAAAAGGTGATACTAAATAATTACTTGGCGGAATATACACTTCGCTGAAGGCTCTTATAACATTTACTTTCTCTTTAGCAACACCAATTTCTTCATGTGTTTCTCTCAAAGCAGTTTGAGACAAATCAGCATCATATAATTCAACCTTACCCCCTGGGAAAGCAATTTGAGATGCATGAATACCTGGATAAGAGTTACGCACAATTAAAGCCAAATGTGTTATTTCGTTTTTAGGATATAAAAGCATTAATACTGCTGCTTTTTTAGGTACTAAACTAGAAAAGTTATTGGCTTTCAAAAAATCGATTCTCTCCGGCGGAACCATTTTTGCATGTGCATCGGTCGCAGGTAGCGTTTCTTTTGTTATTTTTGGGACATATTTTAAAAACTCTGAAAAGTTCATTTTTTGATGCTTTTTAACAATAGTTATCCTATTGATTTTGAATCAACACTTTAATAAAGATAGCTTATTTTTTTTAATTTAACAATTATATCCTTTACAAACTCATGTATAGCAAAGAAGAAAGTCAAAGAATAAAACGTGAATTTTGGATTCAGTTTGCCGAAACTTATCCAAGAAAATGGATGCTTTATGACACTAAGATCAAAGATTTTTCTTTTAAATTTTATGTAGATAATAAAAAAGCACAGGTTTTATTAGACATTGAACCTAAAGACGATGAAAAAAGGAAAATATATTACGAAAAAGTAGAATCTCTAAAAGCTATTTTGCTTGAAGACTATTTACCAGATGCTATCTTTGAAAGACACTTTTATTTAGAATCTGGAAAAGAAATTAGCCGTATTTGGGTTGAGCTTCCAAATGTGAGTGTAAACAACAGAAATACTTGGGAGGAAATCTTCGATTTTTTTAATGAAAAGATGACTTCTTTCGAAATATTTTTCTACGAAAACCAAGACTACATCAAGGATTTAGAAATAAACACATAATTTTTTTACTTTTTTTGTAACAATTGATTTCGGTTTGTATCATAAGAGAAAATAAACAAACTTAAAAATCAATAATTATGAAATCTACAATTCAAAAAAACAAAAAAGTAATCATCTTAGTATTAGCTATTCTTGCATTTGTAAACGTATTTGCTCAAAAACAACAATCATTTGAAGTAAAAGTAATTGGAAAAGGAAAACCAGTAATTTTAATTCCTGGATATTCATGTAGTGGAGAAGTATGGAACGAAACAGTTGACCATTTAAAAAACAACTACGAATTACACATTTTAACTCTTGCTGGCTTTGGCGGAGCAAAACCAATACAGGAAGAAAACATCTTAGCAACCGTTAAAACAGATATTGCAAAGTATGTTACAGATCACAAACTAAACAAACCAATTCTTATTGGACACAGTTTAGGAGCTTTTATGACTTTATGGTTGCAATCTGACTATCCTAACTTATTTGGAAAAGGAATTTGTGTTGATGGACTACCTTTTGTCTCTGCCGTTGGCAAACCAGAAACAACTGCCGAAGCAACCAAAGCCAATCCTCAATTTAACAAAGAAGTAGTTATCAACAACTTCAAGTCATTGCCATCAGAAGGATATGTAAAAAACATGACTAAAGCAATGTTATATCAAGTAAGTGATTCTGTAAGAGCTAAACAAATTGCTGAATGGAGCTTTAAAAGCGACAGAACAACTCTTGGAAGCACAATTGTAGAAATGTCAACTACTGATTTAAGAAAAGAAATTGCTAAAATAAAACAGCCTATTCTAGTTATTGCAAGTCTTTGGGGCACAAAAGAAGCAAGCGAAAAAGAGTATAATTTGCAATATGCTGAGCTTAAAAATAAAACGATAAAAGTAGCTGATGCAAAACATTTCATCATGTATGATCAACCACAATGGTTTTATAACGAAATTGATTTATTTTTAGGTTCTAAATAACCAACGATAAACTCTGTGGAAAATCAATTTAAACAAATCTACGCCGATTATTCTCAAAAAGTTCATCGCCTATGTCTTGGATATACTGGTGACAGTATGCAAGCTGATGATTTAATGCAAGAAGTATTTATAAAAGTATGGGAGAATTTACCAAAATTCAGAGGTGAGTCTCAAGTAAGTACTTGGTTGTATAGAATTGCTGTAAATACTTGCTTGTTACATTTAAGAGATGCAAAAAAACTCACTAAAGTAGATATAGAAAAGACTACTTTAAAAATTAGTGAGGATAATAACGACAAAGAAGTCCAAGTTCAATTACTATACAAATGTATTAGTGAATTAAATGAAACCGATAGACTTATCATCACACTAATGCTAGAAGAAGTCCCTTATGGAGAAATTGCTGAAGCTACATCGATATCTGAAGGTAATTTGAGAGTAAAAATTCATAGAATTAAACAACAATTAAGCGAAATCTATTCAAAATATGAAAGACTTTGATAATATAATGGATGTATGGAAACAGCAAAAAGAAGTAAAAATTCCTGATGCTAGTGCAATTATCCAGAAAGCTAAAAAAGA
>CBFHBH010000242.1:0-4104 GCA_965653735.1 uncultured Flavobacterium sp.
TGTTATTGAGAACATTTATTTCGATTATAACAAAGCTTCAATTAAAATGGAATCAACGTTATCACTAAATAAAATTGCAGAAGTTTTAGCCTCAAATCCAGAAATGAAAATTGCAGTAAATGCACACACAGATACCAGAGGAAGCGATAAATACAACATGACACTTTCAGAAAAAAGAGCTAATGAAGCTAAAAAATATTTAATCAAAAAAGGAATTGATACATCAAGATTGAGCGCTAAAGGTTTTGGAAAAACAAAACCTATATCAAACTGCGGAAACAACTGTAGCGAAATTGATTTTGATGCAGACAGACGAATTGAGTTTGTTATACTTAAATAAAAGGAGTTTTTAAAATTGAAAAATCCCGCATAAAGCGGGATTTTTTTTATGATGCTATTTCTAAACGCTTTAATAAATTTTTAGTCAAAGCTTCTTCAACATAATGTTTGTCAATGTGCAATTCACTTTCATCTGATCCAGGAATCTCGTACATGGCATCTGTTAAGATCGCTTCACATAACGAACGTAATCCTCTAGCGCCTAATTTATATTCTAAAGCTTTATCAACTATATAGTCTAAAGCTTCGTCAGTAATAGAGAAATCGATTCCGTCCATTCCAAACAACTTCTTATACTGTTTAATCAAAGCATTTTTAGGTTCTGTTAAAATAGCACGTAGCGTTGCTCTATCAAGTGGATCCATGTGCGTTAAAACAGGTAAACGTCCAATGATTTCAGGAATTAATCCAAATTCTTTAATGTCTTTTGGAATAATATACTGTAATAAATTAGACTCGTCTATTTTATCTGTTTCTTTTGAAGCACTGAACCCCATTGCCTGACGATTCAATCGTTTAGATATAATACGTTCTATTCCGTCAAAAGCTCCACCGGCAATAAATAAAATATCTTTAGTATTTACCTCGACAAACTTTTGATCTGGATGTTTTCTACCTCCTTTAGGAGGAACATTCACAACTGTACCTTCTAACAATTTCAACAAAGCTTGCTGAACTCCTTCACCAGAAACATCTCTAGTAATTGAAGGATTATCGCTTTTACGAGCAATTTTATCTATTTCATCAATAAATACTATCCCTCTTTCTGCTTTTGGCACATCATAGTCTGCAGCTTGTAATAATCTTGTCAGGATACTTTCTACATCTTCTCCAACATAACCAGCTTCAGTTAAAACTGTTGCATCTACAATGGCCAAAGGTACATCAAGCATTTTAGCAATCGTTTTTGCTACCAATGTTTTTCCAGTACCAGTTTGTCCAGCCATAATGATGTTACTTTTTTCAATTTCAACATCATCCCCGTGATCTTGCTGCATTAATCTTTTGTAATGATTATATACGGCTACAGACATCACCTTCTTAGTTTGATCTTGACCGATCACGTACTTATCAAGAAAAGCTCTAATTTCTTTTGGTTTTTTTAGTACTAAATCAGTAGTGTTTTTTGCAACACCACTTGCTTTAATTTCTTCCAAAACAATTCCATGAGCTTGCTCGATACAACGATCACAAATGTGTGAATTGATACCAGCAATCAAAAGGTTGGTTTCAGGTTTCTTTCTTCCGCAGAAAGAGCATTCTAATATTTCTTTTGCCATTTTTATTAGTCCAAAGTCTAAAGCCCAAAGTCCAAAGTCTTTCGACCTTCAACTTTTAACCTTCGACTGAATTATCTTCTTAACACTTCATCAATCATACCATACTCCTTCGCTTCGTCAGCAATCATCCAATAGTCACGTTCGCTGTCTTTGTAAACTTTATCGAACGGCTGATTAGAATGTTTTGCGATGATTTGGTATAATTCATCTTTTAATTTCAACATTTCTTTTAAGTTGATTTCCATGTCAGTCGCTACACCTTGTGCACCTCCTGACGGTTGATGAATCATTACTCTTGAGTGAGGTAATGCAGAACGTTTGCCTTCTGCTCCTGCACACAATAAAACTGCTCCCATAGACGCTGCCATTCCTGTACAAATAGTAGCAACATCTGGTTTGATATACTGCATAGTATCATAAATTCCTAAACCTGCATATACACTTCCACCTGGAGAATTGATATAAATTTGGATGTCTTTAGAAGCATCAACACTTTCTAAAAACAATAATTGTGCTTGTATGATGTTTGCCATATAATCATCTACTCCTGTCCCAAGGAAGATAATTCTATCCATCATTAAGCGTGAAAAAACATCTAATTGAGAAATATTCAACTGACGCTCTTCTATAATATAAGGAGTCATACTACCAACAATTTTGTCATAGTACATGCTATTTACTCCGTGGTGCTTTGTAGCAAACTTTTTAAATTCTTTACCGTAGTTCATTTTGGCATATTTAAGAGGTTGTTTATCTAAATCATAACGACAATGTAACAAATTTCGTACCTTTTTGAAAATATGCCATTTTGTCTTTATAAAAAAAGCGTCAAATTTAAAATCTGACGCTCAAATATAATGATTTTTTAACGATTATTCTCCGTACATTTCTTTAACAAACTGCTCGTAAGAAACCTCTTTTGTTTTAGCGTTAAATTTATCTTTAAACAAGTTTAACATTTTTTCGCTCATAACCTGTTCTGACAAACGACGTACTTCATCTTGATTAGACATTACACGTGCAACAATTCCATCAACATCAGCATCAGATGGATTAACTTGTCCAAATTGTGCCATTTGTTTTCTAATAACATCAGCAGTATGCGCTTTTAAATCATCAAAATTGATTTGTAAGTTATTGTCAGTAATAATTTTGCTTTCAATTAATTGATAACGTAAACCATTCTCAGATTTAGTATATTCAGCTTCAGCTTCTTCTGCAGAAAGTGGCTTTTCACCTACTGTTTGAATCCATTTTTTCAAAAATGCTGCTGGCAATTCAACTTGGTGATTGTCAATTAAGAAAGTAGTCACATCGTTATAGAATTTTTGATCTGCTTGTTGAGCAAATTGCTTTTCAGCATCTTCTTTAATTTTAGCTTTTACTTCTTCAACAGATGATACTACACCAGCACCAAATAATTTGTCGAATAATTCTTGGTTTAATTCTGCAGGCTCACTAGTTGTTACTTCTTCGATTTTGAAATCTACATTGATATCTAAACCGTGAACATCATCATGACCTACTTGTAAATAATCCATTAATTTGTGGTCATCATCAAATAATCCTTTTGTTCCAATTGTAACAACATCACCAGCTTTTTTACCAATGAATGCTTTTACTGCTGCTTTGCTTTTGAAAATATCTAAAGTGATTTGAGCTGGAGCATTGATTCCTTTTTCTTCGTTTACAAAAGTACCACGGATATCATCTCCTTCAGCCACTTCAGTTTTAGAAATCATTTTACCAAATTGTTTTTGAATTCTTGCAACTTGCTCATCAAGCATTTTGTCATCAGCAACAATTTTGAAATATGTCAAATTGTTTTTACCATCTAATTTAACATCAAATTGAGGTGCTAAACCTAATTCGAATTCAAATTTAAAATCTTCAGCTTCCCAGTTGAAATCTTCAGTAAATTTAGGTAATGGATTCCCTAAAATATCTAATTTTTCATCAACTAAGTATTTATTCAAACTTTCTTGTAATACTTTATTAACTTCCTCAGCTAAAACTGCTTTACCATATTGTTTTTTTACTAAAGACATTGGCACAGCTCCTTTTCTGAAGCCAGGAATGTTAGCACTTTTACGGTAGTTTTGCAAAACTTTCTCTACATTCTCAGCGTAATCATTTTTTGCAACTTCTACAGTTACCACTGCGTTTAACGCATCGATATTGGTTTTTGTAATATTCATTATATACGTTTTTTACATACTAAATTTGGGTGGCAAAATTACATAATTTATACCACCCAACAAATTTTATTTAACTCAAATTTAAATCGTTAATTTTTAGTCTTTTATAAACTTATAAAGTATCCATTGCGAAACCGACAAAAGAATACTAAAAAGCATCGCTGTAAGGAAGCTGTTTACCTCAAAACCATCTACTAAATAATCACAAACGTAAACCATTATTGTGTTAATCACTAAAAGAAACAATCCTAGTGTGAAAAAAGTAATTGGAAGAGTAAAAAACACCA
>CBFHBH010000243.1:0-4092 GCA_965653735.1 uncultured Flavobacterium sp.
AAAGTAAGCACCGTCTTAAACAACAAAGGATATATTGTTGAGGCAGATGACCTGATTTATGTTACAGTAAGATTAACTGCAGCAAGTAATAATCATGCTGGAGGTTTGGTTTCTAAAGGACTGGCAGCATTAGGAACACAATTTAGAATTGGGGCAATGACTAACACAGGAGTTAGTACCGACAATAGACATTACACCTTCGCTTCTATTTTGGCAACAGAAAATAACACCGTAATATCTTTTAGCGATATAAAACCTGGAGTAATATTAAGTAATAATGCTGGAGTTGGAAACTTGCCGGCAAGTGTTACATTAAATGCAGGACAAAGTTATATTATTGCAGCAGAAGGTCCCAATATTTCTAATGCTGATGGTCTAATTGGTGCATTAATTAGTGCCACTAAACCAGTTGCTGTTAACTGTGGATCTTACGGAGGATCTAATGGAAACATTAGTAACAACTCAGATATTGGTTTTGATCAAATTGTTTCTGCAGAAAGAACAGGAACTGAATACATATTTATTAGAGGTGATGGCGAAGATATTATTGAACGACCAACAATTGTTGCTCACGAAGATAATACTGAGGTTTTTTTAAATGGAAATACAATACCTTTTATTATTTTAAATGCTGGTCAATACGTTGCTTTAAATGGTTCTCAATTTTCTGCACAAGGAAACTTATATGTTAGAACATCTAAAAATGCTTTTGCATACCAAGGAATTGGTGGAAGCACACAAGCCAATCAAAATATGCACTTTTTACCACCTTTAAGCTGTGAAACTCCAAAAGCTATAAACAATATTCCTTTTATAAATTCTGTTGGATCTAATGGTAATTTCATTGGGACTGTTTGTTTGGTAACTGAAACAGGAGCCACACTAAGTTTCATCATTAATGGTACAAACTATACTTTAGCAACCTTACCAGCTGGCATTACTGCAAATGGACCATTCAACGTAGCAGGTAATCCAAATTACGAAACATACACCTTAAATGGTTTAACTGGTAATGTGTCTGTCTTTTCAAGTGAATCTGTATATTTATCATATTATGGTTCTTCTGGAGCAGCGACTTATGGGGGATTTTATTCAGGATTTACATTTAAACCTGAGGTTTCTTTTAATAAAATAACACTAACATCTTCAAATTGTATTCCAAATGTTAAACTTGGAGTAAACAGTATTACAGCGTTTGACACATTCGAGTGGTTCTTTAATGGGGTTTTAATACCTGGAGCCATTACTAATGAATACACCCCTACCCAACCAGGATATTACAAAGTAAGAGCTAGTATATCAGGTTGTGGAACACCTATTGAATCAGATGAGATTCCAGTAAGTTCATGTCCTACAAATATTGACGGAGATTTAGCAAACGACAATATTGATATAGACAACGATAACAACGGTATTTTAAATTGTGTAGAATCTTATGGAAATCAAGATATAAATGTTGTGAATCCAAACGCAGGAGTTGTATCTGTTGGAACATATAATAATACTTTCACAGGGCTAGTTACAAATTCATTACCTACTGCTGCAACTCCATTTATAGGTAATGCAAATGGAAGCTTTGTAACAGAAATACTTGCAGGAAAAGGCTATTATGTTACTTACACACAAACATATACTCAACCCATAAATATAACTCTAGAATATCCGTTAACTGCAAATGCTACTGATTTGATAAATGCTAATGCAGAATATATAGTTAATGCAGATATAAATAAAACGGTAACGGTACTTAATCCAACAAATCAATTATTAATTGACACTAATTATGATGGAATTTATGAAAGTGGTGTTACAGAATTTTCTTCATTTGAAATTCGTTTCAGACTGAATGGTAGTGTACCTTTAGCCGCTGGAACAGGAACTTTTAAATTTCAGTCTTACCAAACTAGTACTTTCAAAGTAACACATAAAAATCTTCTTGATTCTGCTGGCAACAAATCAACTTTCAAATTAACCGCTACTTGTGTTCCAAATGATACTGACGGGGACAGCATTCCTGATCAAATTGATTCTGATAATGATAATGATGGTATTATAGACATTACAGAAGTACAAGGAAACAATGCGCTTGCTTTATCAAATGCTGATACCAATACAAATGGCTTAGATAATGCTTTTGAACCAGGTTTAACAGCTGTAGACACCGATTTAGATTTGATCCCAGATTATTTAGATCTTGATTCAGACAATGATGGTATTACAGATTTAAATGAAGGAATTGTAGATACAGACAATGACGGAATTAAAAATTACAGAGAGCTTGATTCAGATAACGATTTATGTTTTGATGTTACTGAAGCAGGATTTTCAGATGGAAATAATGACGGAATTTTAGGAACATTAGCTCCTCCAACTGTTAATCAAAACGGTTTGGTAACAAGCGGTGCAGGATATACAACTCCAAACTTAAATTATATCATTTCTGCTCCAATAGCAATTACACAACAGCCACAAACAAATTCAACTTGTGAATTAGAAACAGCTACAATTACAGTTGCTGACAATGGAGGAAACACTTATCAATGGCAGTTATCTACAGATAACGGAGCAACATGGAATAACTTAGTGAATAATGCTACATATGCAAATGTTACTACCAACACTTTATCTGTAAATAACATAACAGTGGCCATGAGTGGTTATAAATACAGAGTTCGCTTAGACAAAACCGGTAATTCGTGTGGATTATTATCTAATGATATATCGTTGTCAATCCTTGCATTACCAGTTGTAAATTCACCTGTTACGATTGTACAATGCGACGATAATCTTGACGGAATTACAACAGTTAATTTAACAGTGAACAATGCTCAGATATCAGTTGATGCTGCAACACAAACTTTTAATGTTTGTGATGATTATATTGATACAGCGAATCCAGACACAGACGGTTTCGCAACTTTTGACGTATCTTCAGTTACAACTGATTTAACAACTAATGTACTTCCTGCAGGAACATATTCAATTAAATACTATAGAAATGTAGCTGATAGGGATTCTCAATTAAATGCTATTGCAAATCCTTCAAACTTTAGAAATGATATCCCGAATGCACAGGTAATCTGGGCACGTGTTGATAGCTCAGTAAGTAATGCTTGTTTTGGTTATGCTAGAATCAATTTAGTAGTTAATCCACTACCAAGTATTGACTTAACTGATCAAGATTATATTTGTTCAGATAATCCATCATTCTTCATAACACTAACAGCAGGTATAAACGATGGAAGTTCAACAGCAAATTATACTTACAAATGGTTTAAAAATACAGTTGAAATAGTTGGAGAAATTAACCCTACTTTGCAAGTAAATCAAGAAGGGATATATACAGTTGAAGTAAAAACTAGTTTTGGCTGTCAAAGAACAAGAACTATAACTGTAACCAAATCTAATGCAGCTGTTTTTCTTGAAACTACCGTTATTGATTTACAAGAGGAGAATACAGTAACAATTAATGTTACTGGAGATGGCAATTATGTCTATAGTTTAGATAACGAAATAGGGCCTTTCCAAGAGAGTAATACCTTCTACAATGTTTCTCCTGACATTCACACAGTTTATGTAAAAGATTTGTATGGATGTCCTACATCTAGTGAAACTGTAAATGTTGTTGGAGCTCCTAAATTCTTTACACCTAATGGTGATGGATATCACGATCATTGGAATATTATCGGGCTTAGCAAAACCTATAATTCAAATGCCAAGATTTATATTTGATTTGGTAAATTATTAAAACAGATAAGTGCAACTGACCAAGGTTGGAACGGGACTTTTAACGGAGAACCACAACCAGCAGATGATTATTGGTATACTTTAGAATTAGAAAATGGACGTACTGCAAAAGGACATTTTGCTTTAAAACGATAAAAAGAATCCCGACCTTGTTCGGGATTTTTTTTATTTTTAACAAAATTTGTGGAAAAACCATAAATATAATTTCTTTTTTCTTTTTTTATTAATGCCATTAAAAAATATTAACATTAAGACAATGTGAAATGACTAAAAAATCAATCTAATTTCAAAAATTGCGATTTTATCCCTTTTAATTGCTACTTCTTTATCGCTCTATAACTGCCA
>CBFHBH010000244.1:0-4074 GCA_965653735.1 uncultured Flavobacterium sp.
AAATAACGCAAAAAAAATTCAAACCATTGAAAAGAAATGGGAAAATGGTCTTAATGAAACAGTAACAATATCTGCAATACCTATTAAAGCTAAAATATGCAATTGTAAAATTCTTGATAAAAAAAAAGAATACTATAATTTTGAATCAGTGTCATTACCAATCTCAGATTTTGAACTCTACAATGAATTTTGGAAATCGAATAATGCGAGTTATATCATAGACGATTACTCAAAACTTCAGTCCTAATGGAATGGTTCGGGAACAAAAATCCCCAACTTCTTAAAGCCGGCGGGACGTTAGCAGTAATAACCTCAAACTATACGCATACAGAATGGGACATCTTCCGAAATCATTATTTGAACTTCTTAAACTGGAAAATTTTAGATTTAAGACTGGAATGTATATTGGAGATAAAAAAATTACCATATTGAGAGCATTTATTGATGGCTATTTATTTGCTTTAGAAGCGAATAATATTAATCTGGCAGAAAAAGAAAAGTTTACAGAATTTCATGATTGGGTTGCAAATTATTTTGGATGGTATGAGTCTACTGCAGGTTGGAAAAATATTATTCTAGAAGAATGCAATGGAAATGAAGAAATTGCTGTTGACAAATTTTTTGAACTCTATGACAAGTTTATTAAAAGGTAGATAAAAGTTACTACTTCTAACAGCGGTTTTGTGCAAGTGGGGTTTTGGGGATTTTTTGGAATGGTCAGTGAGTGCATTTCTTCTTTAAAAAGAAGTTTTTTCTTAATTACTTTTCGGTATATTTGTAATCGTCAGTAATAAAAATCCCCACCAGCACAAAGCCGGCGGGACGTTAGCAGTAATAATAAAAAAACACGTTGAAAACAGAATTTAAACTTAACTTTCGAAATCAATATAATTCATCAAAAGAATGTTTTAGTATTTTATTATGGCTATTGATATTATTGCCAATTATTTCATTTTTTAAGAACGCTAATTTATCAATTGAGCTTTTCATTTTTGCATTTGTTTTTTGGTTTTTCACTTCTTTTCTAATGATATTACCCTTTCACATTCAATATCTAATTAAAAACTGGAATACTAAATTGATTATTTATGACGCAGAAGAAAAAATAGAAATTCATAATGGACAAACTGTAGATAGTTTCAAATTTTCTGACATTGCAATTCAAAGACATATTCTAGGTCACTATAAGCCTGGAAGAAAGAAAAGTTGGACTCCTATTCCTTTTGATTATTATGGTTATATAAATATTAAAACAAATGACGATAGAAATTTCACAATAACTTCTCTAATTGCTAATCCTTTTAAATTTCCGCTAAAAATAGACTCAACTATTTATAGATTTCCATTCATAAAAACAGAAATTACCAAAAAAGATTTAGAAGTAATAAAAGCTTTAAAAATTGAAGAAACAGAACGAAGAATCAATTATTTTATTAAAAACTTCAGTTCAATTTCTAAAGAAGAGTTAGAAATGAAATTAAAAAATGAAGAAATGCTAGATAAAAATGCAAAAATTGCTATTGAAAGAATTTTAGAGCGTAAAAAATAAATTACTACTGCTAACAGCGGTTTTGTGCAAGTGGGGTTTTGGTGAATAATGGAACGATGTTTTGTATATTTGGCTTCAGTCCTAATGGAATGGTTTGGGAACAAAAAACTTCAACTTCTTAAAGCCGGCAGGACATTGTGCGTCATATTAAGACAAACGAAATGAACATAAAAGTGAAAATGATAACTCTAATAGTCATATTGACACTAAACTTTTCTTGCGTTGAAAATAAATCAACAGAAAAAGAAACTAACAAGCCTGAATTGGTAGTAACTTCAAAAACCGACACCTTAAAATTTACTTCTGCAATACGTGCTATCTTTCAGGATAGTAATGGCAATTATTGGTTTGGAAGTCATAATGAAGGTATAAGTTTTTATAACGGTAAATCATTTGAATACTTTACAACTAATGAAGGTTTATCCGACAATCAAATCCGTTCAATTCAAGAAGACAAGTATGGAAAAATTTGGTTTGGAACTGCAAAAGGAATAAGCTTATATGACAAAGGAAAGTTTACTAATTATCCATCTAAAAATAACAACCCAATATTTGATTGGAATGAAACCAATGGATATTTATGGTTCTATTCGTGGGAAGAAGACGGGATAAATCGTTTTGACGGAATAAATATGAATTATTTGATTTTCCCAAAACCCCAAAATAAAAATTATAATAATTCTTATGGTGTTACGGGTATCTCAAAAGATAAAAACGGTAAAGTTTGGATTGCGACTTATGCAGCACTATTCAGTTATGATAACAAAATGGTAAACATCTTTGATGCTGAAAAATTAAACCTAAAGGATAATGAGCAACTGCATATAAGAAGTGTATTAGCAGATTCAAAAGGACGAATTTGGATAGGAAATAATGGAATTGGCGTTTTACTTATGGAAGGCAATTCAACAATTAATTTTTCTGAAAAGAATAATTTAATCCACCCTACAAGCACAAGAAGAGGAGATAATAAATCACAACCAGGTACACTTGAACATCCTTTTGCTATTGAAGAAGATTCGGACGGCAATATTTGGTTTGGAGATGTATATACAGGAGCTTGGAAATATGACGGTAAAACGTTTACAAACTATTCAGTTAGCGACAATCAATCTAAACCAATGATTTGGACCATTTATAAAGACAATAATGACAATTTGCTTTTTGGAATGGCAGATGGAAGTATATATAAGTTTAACGGAAAGACTTTTGAAAAGCAATTTTAAGAAATACGAACACACAACAGCGGTGTAATGAAAGTGGGACTTTAAAGCTTAATTTAATGTTGGTTTTGTATTTGTAAACTTTATCTTAAATTTATACTTTTGGGTAAACTAATCCCAAACTTCGCAAATCTACGGGACGTTATGTGCCTACTTAAAAAAATCATCTAAAAATATGATAACCAAAAAATCTAAATTAGAATCTTTTCTCCCTAAAAAAATTGACACTTTATCAAAAAATGATATTGAAGAAATTGCTTTTAAGATTATTGCGAGTTTAGATTTCAAGTCTAAAAAACAAATGCAAATTTTAAACTCAATTCCTTTCAACACGAATACTTTTCGTAGGGATTTAAAAGATAAATTTGAAAGTTTGGAAAGATTCGAAAATGAAAAACAACATTTAAGAAATGAGCTCTTTGTTGTTGACCAAGAAATAATTTCAAAAAACTATAATAGCAAATTCAGATTCAAACATTTTCTATCAGATAAACAGATCGATGTTACTTCAAATCGACAACTTAAAGAGTTAATCCGAGAATATAAAAAACTGAAAAATCAAGCCAGCTCATAACACCTTCTAAAATTATGTACAATAAATTCACAGATGACGAACTTATCGAAGCATACACCACAATGATGGATTATTCAGGTAAAGCTGATGAAAGCATTTTAAAGGAAATCGATCATCGCGGTGGATTAGAAAGATTTCTTAAAGAAATAGAACAAAAAAATATAAATAAAGCTGAATCAGACAGAGTATTAAATGAATTAATTAAGCTTAATAAAGAAGGTTTTAGTCTTGACGAAATTAAATCAAATATTTCATCCGAACTTTGGACAAAACAGCATTTAAACGCATTCATAGAAAATAGATATATCAAGCATCAATTGTTTCTTAATGACAAATCAATTGATAAAGAATTGATTTTGAAGAGTATCCTAGGAATAGCAATTGCTAGTTTTGCAGGAACTGGTTTAATTTTACTAATCGTAATCGTATTTAAATTTGCTCATTTTGGGCTTTTAGTACCAGTTTATTTTTTATCCTATATGGTAATTAAGGGTTTCACTGGAAAAACACATAATAACGGAATAGTTTTTATTGCTTGCTTAATAGCAACCATTATTTCTGGAATTTCATTCTTCTATATTATGAATCGATTAGCTGGTTAAAAAGTATGAAAGACATAACAATATACAAAGACCAATTTTCCATCTCAACAGACAAGTCAAGATTAGATATAGATTCTATTCATGAGTTTTTATCAACCAAAGCCTATTGGTGTTTAAACATTCCTA
>CBFHBH010000245.1:0-4072 GCA_965653735.1 uncultured Flavobacterium sp.
AGTATTATCGGTGATTTCAATTCTATTGTAAGGTAAATTAGGAGTTATAGCAAAGTAAAAATTGCCACTTGCATCGCGAACTAATCTTCCAGATTCGTTTGAAAAATTATTTTGGCTTGAAAAACTATTTATTACCGTCGTGTTATTTTTTGCACTGACAGTAAAAAAATGATTTCCCAATACTACAGTACCCAAGAGATCAGCCAATTCACTACCAAGATTACCTCCGACTAGAGCATTTAAAACATCTTGATCAAAATCAATTCTAACATAAGTGGTTTTTCCTGCTGGTACTGTTGTCGGAAATTCTAATTCAATTTTTCCGCTGTAACTGCCAATACCTACAGCTATACCTCCATAAGAATTAAGGGTAGCATATGAATTATCATATAAAGTTGCATTTGTTGGATTTGTTACATGATCAGAAGTGACCAGAGAGTTTGCATTAATAAAATTGATTTGTGCTTTTAAATCTGTTTGCCAAAAAAGCGATAGAAAAATGAAAAAACAGAAAATCAAGAAAGAGTTGTTCCTAATGGTATATTTCCTATTCATAAGCAATAATTTAATGTTCAACTTTATTTATAACTCAAAACTCAAATTGTTTTTATTCTAAAAGTCTCTCTTCGTTCATGATGATTAACATCACTTGCTTTCAAATCAGGCATTCAATAATATTGTCACTATTTCAATTTCATTTACAAATCATTTTTGTAGTATTCGATTTAGATTTATTGTTCATTTTCACATGAATTCTCTCATAAATTTAACAACAACTAATTTTGAATTATCGATAAACTCTTTTGAATTTCATGAATTTTTAAAATAATAACTACTAAAAATATTTTCTAAAATTTAATTTTACTTTAAAGCTTAATAAAATATATTTGTAATATTTTTCTCTAATAAATTTAAAGCGGAAAGTAAAAAATAAATTACGGGAAAACCGTAATATCGATTAAACACCTAAAAAATCCGACAAAAACTAAGTCTCAAAACACCTTATTTTAAAGGACTCACCTAAAATGGTGAGAAGTATTTAAGATATTTTCACACAAAAACATAACTTAATGATTTTCATAATTTAAAGTGTAAATCGTAATGTTATTTTTTTTAACTTAGTTGAAATTTCCTACAAACCGTTTTTAAGCGAAGTAAACTATTTAACCACTTGTTTGCCATGGAAAAAAATAGCACTATACAGAAGCTAAAACTCTCAAATGTTTTCATATTACTTTTTGTGATCTTCTTTTCGTGCGCCTCGTTAATACTAGTAAATTACTACACTATAAAAGTTTTATCTGCCAGCAGAGCATATGTAAATGGAGAATCTCATTACTCAAAAGCACAAAAAGATGCGGTTAGACATTTAATAATATATCTATACACATACAATCCTAAACATTGGCAAATGTTTTTAGATGAAATGAAAGTACCACAAGGTGATGGCAATGCTAGAATAGGTCTATTAAACAAATCAGCTGAAAAGAATATTAAAAACAATTTTATTGTTGGCAGAAACAGTGAAAAAGATCTCGATGATATTATTTGGCTCTTTAGAAACTTTCAATCTGTACCTTTTTTATCTAAAGCAATAAATGAGTGGGAACAAGGAGATTATTTAATTAATAAACTTTATAGTATTGGTAATAAGGTACATACAGAGATTCTAAGCTACAATTTAAGTATTCAGGACAGACAAAAAATGTTATTAGAAATTAACGACATAAGTGATAAACTGACAATTAATGAGCGTAATTTTTCAAATACTCTAGGAGAAGGCACTCATATGATAAAGGATTATTTAGTGTACACCAATATATTCTTCATTTTGATAATAGTAGGTTCTGTAAGTATTTACTATCATTCTATGGTTAAAAAATTAACATCATCTCATAAAAAAATAGAGCAAAAAAACTTAGAACTCATAACAGTCAATAAAGAACTCGACCGATTTGTTTATAGTGCTTCACATGATTTAAGATCACCTATAACTTCTTTAAAAGGATTAATTGAAATTGCAATTAGTGAAGAAGACCCTGAAGAATTAAAAAACTATTTGAATTTAATGAATCAAAGCCTAACAAGACAAGATCAGTTTATCAGTGACATCATTGATTATTCAAGAAATAAACGTTTAGACCCTCATAATGAAGTTATAAACCTTGATGAAGCAATTGATGAAGTTATTGCACAGCATAAACACATCAAAGAAGTAAATGAAATTAAAATACACAAACAGATAGCTGTAAATGAAGTATATACTGATGGCTTACGCTTAAAAATTATTTTAAACAATTTAGTATCTAATGCAATCAAATATTCTGATAAACAGAAAAATTCAAAATTTATAAAAATTAAAACTGCCAAAGTTGACAACCATCTTAAAATTGAAGTGGCTGATAATGGTATTGGAATAAAAGAAGATGCATTAGACAAAGTTTTTGATATGTTTTTTGCAACCAATACCAATTTAGGATCAGGCCTAGGATTATACATAACAAAAGAAGCTGTAGAAAACCTTAACGGAATGATTTCTGTTAACTCAATTATCGACAAGGGAACAACATTTTTAGTAACAATACCATTTAGATATGAAAAATAATTATGTTTTTTTATTAATTGAAGACAATGCTATTGATCAGTTAGTTACTAGTAAACTTTTAAAAAACTCATTGGGTAATTGTGATATAAACATTGTTAATAATGGATTGGAAGGTCTCAATTGGATTACCAATAATTGTAGTCAATTAGAAAAGAGTTTAATTATACTTTTAGATATAAACATGCCCATCATGAACGGATTCGAATTTTTAACACAATACAATTCATTTCCAGAGAACTTTAAAAAAAATACTCAAGTATTCATGCTTTCATCTACACTAAACAATAATGATATTGAGCAAATAAAAAGCAATACTTGTGTAAAAACTTTACTCAGTAAGCCATTATCAGTAAAAAGCTTTGAACAATTCATATAATTCTTAATCAAACTTTTATACTATATATTATTTTTTACTTTCAAGATTGTAACAAAACCATTGGTAAATCGTCATACTTTTATCAATCAAAAAACAATTATTTTGGAAACAATCTTAACAATCACAAATCTTAACAAGATATACAATAAGTATGTTCACGCCGTAAAAAATCTTTCTCTAGAAATACACAAAGGCAACGTTTATGGAATCCTTGGCCCTAATGGTTCTGGAAAATCAACAACTCTTGGTATTGTTCTCAATGTAGTAAACAAAACATCTGGTGATTATCAGTGGTTTGAAGGCAAAATGCAAACACATGATGCATTAAAAAAAGTTGGGGCCATAATTGAGCGTCCTAACTTTTATCCTTACATGACTGCCAAAGAAAATCTGGAGTTAGTTTGTAAAATAAAAAACATTCCTTTTACTAAAGTTCAGGAAAAACTAGAAATTGTTGGATTAACTGAGCGAATGAACAGTAAATTCAGTACTTTTTCACTAGGAATGAAACAGCGTTTAGCAATTGCTTCTGCTTTATTGAATGATCCTGAAATTTTAATTCTTGACGAACCAACAAATGGTTTAGATCCTCAAGGAATCCACCAAATTAGAGATATTATAAAACTTATTGCCTCACAAGGAACAACAATTTTACTTGCTTCACACCTATTAGACGAAGTAGAAAAAGTATGTTCTCATGTTTTAGTTCTAAGAAAAGGTGAAATGCTATACTCTGGAACTGTTGATGGAATGACCAACAAACAAGGCTTTTTCGAATTAAAAACTAAAGACAATAGCGAACTTAAATCAACCTTAGAAAACCATTCTTCAATAGAAAAAATAATTGAAGAAGAAGGAAAGTTAATTGTTTACCTAAAATCAGATCTTGAAGCAGAAGAACTTAATCAATATTTGTTTCAAAAAAACATTGTTTTACAACATTTGGTAAAACGTAAACATAGTTTAGAAGCGCAGTTCTTAGAATTAACAAACAATCATCAATCAAAATAACATTATCAATCAAAATGAAACGATTATTATCAATAGAATTTCAAAAAATTTGGAAAAATAAAGCCAGCCGAGTTCTAAGT
>CBFHBH010000246.1:0-4046 GCA_965653735.1 uncultured Flavobacterium sp.
AACTAATCGAAAGTAAAAGATATCATAACAAAGTTCAATTTATAGCTGATGAAGAAAAGAACATTATCTATGGTTATGAATTGTCAGTTTATACAGAAAAAGAAAGTTTATCTTTAATAGAGGGGGTGAATTCTTATTTAGGTAAACCTAATTATGATGATGGTGATTCTTCTAATAGAAATATAATCTGGGAGGACAAGAATTGTGTTTATTATTTGAAAATAAACAGAGATGTAGTTTACAATGGAGTTAAAACTGTTGAAACTTCTTTGACAGTAATTACTGTAGCTTTAACTGATTTGGCTGAATATCTTACGAATCCAACTTATTATGAAGTTTATTTAAAAGAAAGAAATAAAAAGGGCAGAAAAATCGAAAATTATAGTTATTCTCTTTTTGTTAAAGATGAATTAAAATTAGGATTTGATTATTACAAAAAAGGAATTAAAGGATTAAATTGATTTAAATAAATGCAACAACCATATTATACAATCGAGTTAAGCGTAGTAGCTTGTAGTTTTGAAATTTTAGTTAATGATATTCCAATTCTGGCAATGGAAACAGAAGGACAAATTGCTCCTAATCTGCCTATAAACTTTAGTATTTACGAAAACGGTGACCAGAATGTTTCTGTTATCATGTTGCCGTTAAGTGGCCAGCAAAAAATAGATCCGAACGCAGAGCTAAAGTATAACATAAGATTATATGATGTGGCTAATGATGAGTTTAATTTTGTTAAAGATTTTGAAATCATTCAATTTCCTAAAATTGATAAAGACAACAGAGTTTCAGTTTTGAACAAAATCAGTAAATTTTATGCAGAAGTACCTTATAAAATGACCTTATGGGATAATGGATTGAAATTGAAAGATATTCCGGATGTTGAAAATAAATTGAAACAGACTTATCAAAATATTGGAAATCTAATAGATAAAGGACAGTTTACAGAATTTGAATCTAAAATTGCTACAAGAGAAAATAACATGGCTGCCTCAATGTACTTATCTTCCATTGAAACTAAATCACGCATTAATAGTTTAATTGATGACGTTAAAAACGGTTTTAAAATGAAGCCCTTGCCAAAGGATATGATATTCAAAACCTATGGATATGGTAAAATAGGAGCTTATAAAAGACCTAACGGCGAACCAGTGATTTCACTTTATAATAAAGAAAAAAAAGAAGAATTAATGCTCGAATTGATGTTTTATATTCCCAATGGGAAAACAGAATTCGAAGTGATTTAGATATTAATTATTATATAATTTATAGACTCATAAAATCTGATTATTTAGATGTTTTTTAATTTAGTGAAATTTTCTACTGATAAAGACTATAAGGGGACCAAAAAATATTGCGAATATAATAATGAGGGGTTTACTATAGTTGATTTGCTTTTAGAGAAAAATACTTTTATTAGCTGGATATCAGTAGAAGCAATTTTCTTATCTAACGATCCTCCAGGAGATGGCGAATACCATAATTTTGAATATTCTATCATTCTGAATAAAGAACCAATTAATACTAAATTTGAAAATCAGAAATGGTACAATAAGATCTTCAAGTTTTCAAAAACAAAAAATAATCAATTACCCTTAATTAGAATTAATGATTATTGGCATAAAGACTTTAAAACATTTGCACCGGCAATAGAAAATTATTTAAGGAATATTAATTCTTATACCAACGAATATTTAGAGAATAAGTTTGGAAATAAAGTTATAACTGAAAACAAAAATGGAGTAACCTATTTTAAAAGCGAAAAACCATTAAAACAATTCGGTTTTTATAAAATTTTTGACAGAAATAATAACTTAAACGATAGAATATTAAAGCAATTTAGAGAAGATTCTGAATAAATTAAATTTTATAAAAGTATATTAGAATCAGGACTAGATCATAAAAACACATACGATAAATTTTAATGAACGAATTTCTAAACTCCATTTTAAACCAAGATATTGAAACCCCATTAATTATATTCCTAATGCTCTTTAGCTTAGGACTTGCCATATTTCATACTGTAATTGTTTCAGGATTGTTTGAGATTAAAATAAACGGTTGGTTTTTCTTTGTATTTAACCCTTTACTTATTGGGATTACAGCGTTAACTTTCAGACATGCGGTTTTTTTAGTTTTTTTATTAATGGTAATTTCTGTATTTGCTTTCGGAATTATAGGAATGATATATGCGGGGATAAGAGAGAGTTTCAGAGAATCAAAAAAGAATGAGAGATTTTATAAAAAATACAATATCAAACCCCAATCAAAAGCTAAAAAATTTCTATCAGTTATATTAAGCTTGGCACTTTTTGTAGTATTAGGTCTAAGCGGGTTTTACATGTTTTTAATCATATTTGGTATAATCGTCTTACAAGCTTTTTTACCTAACAATAAAAGCAGGTTTTTAAAATTTCAGGGTATTTTACCTACTTCAAAAATTCATACTGTAGCTATGGGACTTGCCGAGGTAAAAGGTAAATTGGGATATAAAGAACCTCCAATTTTAGCTCCTATCAAAGACAAAGAATGTATAGGTTTTCGATATGTAATAGAGCAAGAATCTAGAGATAAGGATGGAAAGACAAGATATACAACCGTTTTTGAAGAAACCAAATGCAATAGATTTTACATCGAGGACGAAACAGGGAAAATTGAAGTAAATCCTGAGGAATTAGAAATGATTTGGCTTCATGAAAACTCCCAATATTCTGATAGCGGAAAAAGATTTACACAGTATTTACTGCAACCTGACGACCAAATGATTCTTGTGGGAAAAGTTGGTCTTGAAAACAATACACCAGTTTTTGGATACGAGAGTATTAAGAAAGTTTTTGCCATTGCACCATTAAATAAGCTAGAAGAACATAATGAGTCAAAGCCTTTTATGGATTCAATGTATAGATTTACGGCTGTTTTTGTAATGATTGTAGCTTTAATTTTAATCACACCAATCAAAATAGAAAAAAACACCATTTTTATAGGTAAACCTCAATTTGGAAATCCCATAAAAGGAGTGGAAAGTTTCGAGGATTTTATGGAAAAGATTCACGAAGAACCTGAAAATGAACAAAACAATTAATATTTAAAATTTATGTCAACTATTTTATCTTATGCGCTCATTGCCATACTAGTAATAATTATTATTTCATCAATAGTTTCAATGTATAACAAATTAGTAATGTTAAAGTTTAATGTTGAAAAAGCATTCGCTAACATTGATATTATTTTAAAACAAAGAGCTGATGAGATCCCTGAAGTTATAAAAGTACTTAAAGAATCTATGAGATATGAAGAGAGCGTTTTGGAAAAACTAACACAATTACGCACTAGTTTTTTGGCAACGAAAAGCAATGATGAAAAAATTACACTTTCAAATGATATTGCAAGTACATTAAAAAGTGTTTTTTCAGTATCAGAAAATTATCCTGATTTGAAGGTAAATCAAAATTTTTTGTCACTTCAAGCACGAGTTTCTCAAATTGAAGATGCGATTTCTGATCGCAGGGAATACTTTAACGAGAGTATAAATATGTACAATATTGGAATCAATGAATTTCCAAGTTTTATATTGGCTAAGTTTCTTTTTTACAAAGAAAAACCACTTTTAGTAATAACTGAAGAAGAAAAAAAATACAATGGAATTCAGTTCTAGTTATGTTGGAATTTTAGATTTGATGGCTTCAGAAAGAGATTCTTTATTAGTGGCTTTTATTTTTGGAGTTATGGGAGTTGCCTTTGTAGTGTTCATACTAATGGCATTATTAAAAAGAATTGGAGCTCATCAATTCATTATTAATTCATTTTTACTTTTAGGAGGGACGCTTTTTATTAGCCTTTTTGCTGGGATGATGACTTTAATGCCTTTATTCTTTATGGGAGTTTCAGGATTGAAAATGATACTTATTTGGATTGTTATGTTTTTGATGATTTTGTTTTTTTTGATTTATCAATTTAAAGTTATCGATGCAAAAATTAAAAATGGCATGAATTCATCTAATTAATAAAAACCCGTAATCATAATATTCTACTATTAAAATTTCCCA
>CBFHBH010000247.1:0-4030 GCA_965653735.1 uncultured Flavobacterium sp.
AGCTGTGAATAGGCCTCCGCTTTGTTTGGCTTTGTCGATAACATCACGAATGTCTTTTACTCCCGAGTTAATCGCGCTCAATTCATAAAAAGGGCGCTGACTTTCATTGGCCATAATTTGTGCCAATGTTGTTTTTCCTGTGCCGGGAGGTCCCCATAAAATCAATGAAGGAATAATTCCTTTAGTAATTTGATGAGTTAAAGAACCATTTTCTCCTACTAAGTGTGATTGACTGATATATTCTTCTAGTGATCTTGGACGAATGCGTTCTGCTAAAGGTGCTTCCATTTTAATTTACAAATGTGATGATTTGGCGATTTGGTTATTTGAGAAAATGTGAATCCAAATTTAAGATATTTCAACTTCCAAATCAACGAATAAGCAAATAACCGAATAAACTATTTATGACAAAAGTTCATTAAATTCGATTTGGATATATTTTTGATGTGAGTAATGCATGAAAGAATCAGATTTTAAATTTTCTACATCTGTCATTGCTTGGCCTTTATTTTTTGTGTTAATGCTATGGGGAGTTTATTTGTTGGAAGTAATTCTTCCTGGAGATTTATTACATTATGGAGTTTTGCCAAGGACAGTTTCAGGAGCAAAAGGAATTTTGCTTAGTGTTTTTCTTCATGGTGATATGAATCACTTATGGAATAACAGTGTATCTCTTTTTGTTTTACTAATGGCGTTACGATATTTTTATCGAGCAGAATCATTAAAAGTTCTAGTTTGGGGTATCATTCTTTCTGGAGTTGGAACTTGGTTAATTGGAAGAGAAAGTTATCACATTGGGGCAAGTGGTTTAGTGTATGTGTTGGCAAGTTTTATGTTTTTTGAGGGTTTTCAAACGAAACATTATCGGTTAATGGCTTTATCGTTTGCAATAGTTTTGTTATACGGAGGAATGATATGGTATATGTTTCCATCAGCTGAAGTGCATATTTCCTGGGAAGCTCATTTGAGTGGGTTTTTAGCTGGATTCGTTTTGTCTAGAATGATAGATTCGAAAGTGTATGAAAAGCCTATTATTTATGAATGGCAACATCCAGATTTTGATCCATTGCAAGACGAATTTATGAAGCACTTTGATGAAAACGGAAATTTTGCTCCTAAACCAAAAGAGCCTGTAATATCTGAAGAAGATGAGGCGTTGAGTTTTTTTAATTCAAATTTCCCAGTCTTTTATCATTATAAAGAAGAAAAAAAGGACAATCAGTAATTGATTGTCCTTTTTTAATTTATTTCTTCAGCTTTTAAAGTCTTTGTCTAACTGCTTCATATAAGAATGCTCCACAGGCCACAGAAACATTTAAAGATTCGATAGTTCCAAACATAGGAAGTTTAGCTTTTTCATCAACGATTTTTAAAACAGATGGATTTACTCCTTTGTCTTCGCTTCCCATAATTATTGCTACAGGTTCGTTGAAATTGATGTCATAAATATTGTTTTCTGTTTTTTCTGTTGCAGCAACAGTTTTAATGCCTGAGCCTTGTAAATAGAAGATTGCATCTTTAATATGGTCGACTTTACAAATAGGAATATTGAATACAGCGCCAGCAGAAGTTTTTACTGTGTCGCCATTAACTGGTGCAGATCCTTGTTTTTGTATAATAATTCCATCAACACCTGTACATTCTGCTGTACGGATGATTGCGCCAAAATTTCTAGCATCAGATAATTGATCTAAAATCAACAACAAAGGTTTTTTCTCCTTTTCTAATAATGATTCTACTAAATTTTCAAGAGTATGAAAAGAAATAGGAGCGATGGTTGCTACAGCACCTTGATGATTATTGTGTGTAAGTTTGTTTAATTTTTCAATAGGGACATAAGAAAAATTGATGTTGTTTTTCTTCATTGTTTTCATTAGTTCATTCATCAAGTCGCTACTAGCGTCTTTTTGAATAAAAACTTTATCAACTTCTTTTTTTGCATTAATAGCTTCAATAATAGCTCTAATCCCGAATATTTGGTTTTCTTTTTCCATGGGGCAAAGATACTTCTTAGAATTGACTTTTAAAACTAATTTGAACAATTGAGTTTTTTATTTCAACATTCTGGTTGCCAGTACTTCCGTTAGCATAAACTATTTTAAAAAGACCATTTTTTGTGAGTAATCCCAATCCAAGTCCAAGCCCGAGTAAACTATTGTTTTGATTTGTTGCTTTGTCTTGAAGGTAGCCATAATCTGTTATGGTATGAATATAAAGGTTTTGAGTTGCCAGATATCTGTATTCCAAAAGGAGTGAGCCGTAGAGATTTCCTTGTAAACTATTTTCATTAAAACCTCGTATAGAATTTATTCCTCCAAATCTAAAAAGTTCGTTTATTAAATAATTGCTACTTTTCAGATAAGTATTCTGACTCTTTAAATTGACGGAATTTTTTTGATTGAGGTAAAAATTATGGGATATATCTATTTTGGCAAAATATTGATTGTCATTAAATTTTGAAGTTTCTCTTTTACCAGTTCCCAATTTTATATTTAATAATGTTTTGTCAGGAAAGAGTATTGAGTTTATGTCGTTATTTATGTAATCTAAACTTGCAGTGTAAAATACGTTTGAAAAATCACTTAAATTAGTGCTGATTGTATTTTGGATATTGCTAGACTCCGCTTCTTGATAACCAATGTAAGCTCTGGTGTTATAGTTAAAGTAATATCCTAAATCTAAGTTAGTTTGAGTGTTTTGAAAAATACTATCTTGTTTAAAAATGTAAAGCTGTGCTTTTAAACGTAATGGGCTTTTAAAAAGATAAGGAAGCTCAGTAGAGGCATTAAAAGTCTTTTGATTTTTGCCATCACTTTTCCAAAAGATGTTGATTTTTTCACCTCCATTTAAAAGATTTTGAAATTGTACATCTAAATATCCATTAATAACTAGCTTTTGTTTTGTGTCATCGTTTGTAAATCCTATAAAGCCATCAAAAGAGTTGGCTTTATTTTTTTCTAAATAAACATATACTTTAGTAGAGTCTTTTGTGAATAGTATTTCAGGGTATTTAGCTTGTTTTATAAATTTAAATTTATTAAAATCAGAATTCAGTTTTTCTAGATTCTCCTGATTAAAAATTTTGTTTTTATATAATCTTAAAATGTTTTTTAAGTGACTTTTAGGGAATTTGTTGTAGCCGTTTATTACAATTCCATCAAGTGTTCTTTTTTTCTCGTTTTTGACTTCCCGTTCAGAATAAAGAATATTGTTTATTTGTTTGTGATTTTTTAATCTAATTTTTACTAATGGAAATCCAGCTTTCTCAAATTTGTATAGAATAGAATTCATATAAGATTCTACTTCGCTACTTTTAACTTTTATTGTGTCTTTGTTCTCTTCAAAAATCTTTGGATTCTCATTGCGTAAATTTGTTCCTATATATATGTGAGAATACTTTGTTAAATTATTTAGTGAGATTAAACTCAAAAAGGTTGAATCATTTATCTTTTTAATGTTTTCGAAAGAAGCTTCTAAAAAGCCAACTTGTGAAATTTTAGTTGTAAATTTTTGTTCTTCATCTAGTATTGATTTTACAGAAGAGTGTTTTTTTTGATAACCAATGCTGTCAATTTTTTTGATATCTTCTATATTATTTGATGAAATTTGGTAATAAAAATTCTGTCCAAAACTCATTTGGAAGTAAAAAATAAAAAAGAAAAGTAGATAGTTTAATCTCACCCGAAGTCGAAAATTTTCATAAAAGTAACGTAAAAAAAGCCAAAACAGTGTCTAAAAAATTACCTTGCTGAAAATTAATAAATTACAGTTTGTTTTTACAAAATTAATATATACATTTGCAACCCCGTAAAATGCGGGATTTTATAAACAAGTAATTTTTAGTATTTAATTATGCCAACAATTCAACAATTAGTAAGAACAGGGAGAGCCCAAATGACTAAGAAGTCTAAATCGGCTGCTTTGGATTCTTGTCCTCAAAGAAGAGGTGTTTGTACGCGTGTTTACACTACTACTCCAAAAAAACCAAACTCTGCAATGCGTAAAGTTGCGCGTGTACGTTTGACAAATG
>CBFHBH010000248.1:0-4022 GCA_965653735.1 uncultured Flavobacterium sp.
TTTCTTTAAGTCCTCTTGCTCCTCCGTTAGCAGTTATACTAGTTGAAGAGTTAGTGTGAGATAAAGTGGTATTTCCACCTGGGTTTCCATCAGCAATAGTTGTTGCAGTACCTCCAGCTCCAATATTGTAATTTATTGTTTGTCCGGTTGATACTGAAAATGTTTTGGTAGAATATCCTCCACCTCCAGCGCCTCCGCCACCATAACCATTTGAGTCAGAACCTCCTCCAGAACCTCCAGCTCCCCAAACTTGTACAGTGACAGAAGTTACTCCTGCGGGAACTGTCCATGTTTCATTACCGTTGGCGGTGTTGTCTGTAAAAGTTTGCGAGTATGAACTAGCAGTAATAGATAAAATTAAAAAAAGAAATGATAAAAAGTTAAACTTTTTTAGAGAGCAATCAGAAGTGCTGATTTTACAAGGCTTTAGTTCTATAAAAGTACTAAATATGTACTCTATAGATGAGTAATTTTTTTTCACGTGGTATTATAGTTAGGTTAGTTGTTTTCTTGAAAAACTTTGTTAAAATATTAAAAAAACGTTAAGAAGTTTGTTAATATCGACGAAATACTTATTTTTTCGATAAAAAACAAATTTTACCGATGAAATACAAAATATGACATTTAAATTGCTTTGTATCAAAAAAATACAAAAAAAACCTCTAATGAGGTTTTTTGAAATGATTGAAGGGTTGTCTATTTAAAATAGAATTTTTTTGACAATTTCATTTCCATCATTTAATGTTATTTTAACGATTACTAGATTTGAGGTAGGTTTAAGTTCATCTAAAACCACTTCTTTTTGATTGATATTGTTTTTAAATAATATTACTTTTCCTAAGATATCATACATTTTTACAATTTTAATATTCTCTAAAGAGGATTTAATATTAATTGCTTCTGACGTATAAACGGAAATTGAATTGTCATAATCAAAAACATTATTACTGAGTGATTGATTTGTATAACGTAATTTAAATCTATCAATATTTTCACCTTGCGAAGCATTAAATTGATATGGTGTGGATTTCAAATCATGAATCACATGTAGTTGTTTATCTTCAAGGAAGATATTTTGATTTTGATCAGAAAATACTCCATCGACAGAATTAATAGCAAGAGTATATTCCCCATTTGCTGGTACATTGAAAGCAAAATTTATTGTATCTTCTTCATTAAAAGGAGCTTTTTTGCCTTGAATTACAAGTCTTTCATAATTAAGTAAGGTGTTAATTCTGAAATTTGATTTTAAATCTGCAGTTGCATCATACAATTTATCTCTTTCATTTGTAGCATTATTAATATATGCAATTAACGCACTTGTACTAGCAGATGGTGATACTAAATCTAACCAAATGCGACCTTCTCCGTTTGTAATTGCTTTTTCAGAATTTTTAGTTCTAAAAAATTCATTATTAGTATAAGATGTATTTCTCATACCATTGTTAAAAATTGCATTGTTGCTTGTATTTGTGTCAAGCATTTTAGTAAAAAATCCTTGTCCTGAAGCTATATATCCTGTAAATCCAGGAATGGTAGAGCCTGATAAATTCCAAGTTATATAATCATTAATGTCATAATTGTATTCATAATTTCCATAAAACGGATCTTGATTGCTTGTGCTAGGAGCTGTGCCGTGCGTCCAAATTCTAATAAATCCATCTAAATTATCTTGATTTGCAGTTAAAAAAGCATTAGCAGAGATAGCAGATGGATACGGATTTCCAAGTAAATTCCAATTATCATCATCCATAGTGGCTTCAGTTGGTGAGATTATAGGAGTCCAATATGAATCACCAACATAATTTCCTCTACTAATAGGGGTATTTATATCGCCATTATTTGGTATACCTATAAATGTTGCAGTGAAATTTGCAGGTGAATTTAAAGGAGCATTGTTTAGTCCTCTTTCAATATAGCCTTTGCCTAATACCATCGTTTCTGTTCCATTAGTCCAACTGCCAAAGTTGCCAATTCCATTACCAACTACAGTTGGTATCCATTTATAGAGATTATTGTTGTTTGAGAATGATGAAATGTTTCCTGAATTAAAATTTGAAACTGGTGTTGACCAATAAACATAATCTCGAAAATCAACAAATGCTGTTCTTTCCATATTTATGTTTCCTGTGTTGGATACATTGTTCACTTGGACTAAGCTTCCGTTATTTTTTATGGTAAAAACTCCTGATGGATTAATATTTACAAAATCTGTGACTTGTAGACTACTGCCTGAAGAAATCTGCAGATTTCCACTACCAAGAATTGTCAGTGAATAGGCATAGGCAATTGTTGCTCCTGAAATAATAGGAGCAATGCCGCTATTGTTAATTGTTACACAATCTGTTGACGTTGGTACACCTGAAGGAGTCCAATTGGAGGCTATGAACCAGTTGGAATTAATAGATCCATTCCATGTCTTTCCTGGAGGAGCTATAACTACATTATTACTTGGATTAGAAACGCAACCATTACTATTTGTTACAATAAAATTATATGTTCCTGGTGATAATCCACTAACAATTACACTAGTTCCACTTCCAAAAATTGCTCCAGGATTTATAGTCCAAAAGCCAGATGAAGGCAAATTGTTCAGGATGACACTTCCAGTTGAAACACTGCATGTAGGTTGTGTAATTGTTCCAATTGTAATTGTTGCAGGACGAGGATTAACAAGTACTACAATTGTTTCATTATTACTATAAGTATTTCCCTTAAAAATTGTACTACAAGTAAGTGTAATACTATATGTACCCGCTATTGCATTAGGTATAGTTGGGTTTTGCAAAGACGAACTAGTGTTTCCTCCACCAGGAGCAACTATTACCCAACTATATGTAACCGTTGTGCCTGCAGTGCCAGAATAAGTGCCAAATAAGTTTATTTGACTTCCTTCACAAACCGGTGTGTTTGAACTAGGTCTGGCATCTAAAGTTCCTCCGCCATTCATAACATCATCAAAAGTTAAACCCGTTTCACCAGCTCCATTACAATAAGCATAAACAGATGTACCTATGTAGATGTCCTGATTATGATTACAATCTCCTATAAGTCCATAATAATCAGGATTTGGAGTGGTGTCTGATGTAACCGAAAGGACTGCGTTTCCGGGCAATTTTAGATTCACTTTATTTATAAAAGTGATAGTTCCTTGCAAAGGAGTTACTGTTATTAATGGAGTATTGAAAACATAGTCGGTTCCAGTACCTCCAGTATTTATTCCTGTTAAAGTTAAATTTCCAGTTATTGTAATTGAACCTATTGTTCCAGTATTTATGCCTGTTGTTCCAATAGTAATTGAGTGCCCAGATTGAATCAATACATTTCCAGTTCCTGTAGGATTTTGTCCCGGATATGTTACAGTAGTAACCCAGCTACTTCCGTTGTAATACTGCCAACTGCTCAAATTTGTCCATGGTCCACCTGGGTTAACCGACCTATAATCGCCCAAAGTTTGAGCAAAAACCTGAATAGATGCCAACATAGTAAATATCAGAATTAAAATTTTTGAAATTCTTCTGATAAAATAATTTACTAGCAGGCACGCATAAGCTTGAGGCTTATCCGAAGAGAAGTAAAAATTTTCCATAACCATTTCATTTAGCCAATAACAAAGTTACCATTTATTCTCTTGGATATTTAAAGTGAACATTGTTTATAAACCTGAAAATCAATCACTTAATCGAATATAGGCTGTTGTTTTGTTGGTTTAGAAAATTTGTTGGTAATAAATAAAAAAGACCTCTAAATTGAGGTCTTTTTTTATGTGTTATAAGAGGATTAAAAAATTACTTTTTTAGTAATCTCACTACCGTTATCTAGAATTACTTTAATAATTATTAATCCTGAGGTTGGTTTAAGTTCACTTAAAATGATTTCATTTTTATTTATTTTATTCTTATTTAAAAGAGTTTTTCCAACTACATCATATACTCTTATATCTCTAATGTTTTCTGATGAGGATTTGATGTTAATATTTTCATTAGCATAAATCGAAACACTATTATTATAGTCAAAAACAT
>CBFHBH010000249.1:0-4020 GCA_965653735.1 uncultured Flavobacterium sp.
CTCCAGATACATTTTTATAAACCCTCACTTGGCCTGAATCATATCCATTCCTGTCATTATAACGAGCACCAATCGCTACCACACTGCCATCTGAAGATAAACTTACACTATCACCGCTATATTCACGAGGATCTTTACCGTTGATTGCTTGTCCTTGTTGAATCCACACGCCAGATATATTTTTAAAAATACGCACTTGACCAGAATGGTCTCCATTTCCAGCTTCAGCAGTAGCACAAATAGCTATCGTACTGCCATCTGAGGATAAACTAATACTGGAACCAATAAAATTATTAGCCGCTTCTCCATTTATATCAGTTCCAATTTGAGTTTGTCCAATACTAAATAAAGGGAATAAAAGAATAAGTAATTGTTTTTTCATCAATCTGTTTTTATAAATTTCAGGTAAATATAAACATATTAACAAGTAAATGCATTCAAGTAAAATTTTATTCAGCCAATTTAAAACAAATCAATAAATTTCAGGAAAACTGAATCAGACAAAAATTCATTTCAAAAAATAAAATTTTTCATTTTCAACTTTTTTAGTTTTCAACATATATTAAATACAACAAAAAAGATTTTTAAAAATTTAAAAAAATTTGATGGTTATTATAGTGTGTTAATATGTCGAATAAATTTATTTTTAAAGTCATTGAAATCTCGTTTTATTTATTTATTCTGAGTTATCAACATAGTTATTTGTAGTTAAAATATTAATTTTTAAGCCTTTTTGAATTTTAATTAACAACGGTTGACAAACAAAATTGAATTCATTTTGTAAATAAGTTCATATGTTGATAGTTGTTGAAAATGGCATTTTTGATATTGATAACTTTTCTAAAAATTCACGAAACTTTTCTTGCATATTTAATTTTGGTTTTGGATTAAGTATTTTTTTTAAACATCCAAAAAAAACTTCTAATTTTCTTTTCATAGTTATTAACAATTCTTGTTAATTTAAAGTTAACTGAATATCAACGAATTACAAACTCATATTAACACCATAAAATTTTAACAAAAAATATAACTTTTATGTATTGAAAATCAGAATCTTACTAATTTATCAAAAATGTTGATAACCTAATAAATCTTTGAAATTTAGATAATTGCAATTATGTCTTTGTACTTGATTTAATGAATGTACCTGAGCAATAATTTTCTGTTGATAAAGAAAAAATGGTGAAAGTTAATGTAATTTATGGCAACCATTTAATTATTGAGTAAATTTGCAAAAACACAACTTAATAGTATTTAAAATGAAAATTTCGATAGGAAACGATCACGCAGGACCAGAGTATAAAAAAGCAATTGTAGCAATGCTGAAAGCAAAAGGATATGAAGTAACCAATTATGGAACAGATTCTGAAGATTCTGTTGATTATCCTGACTTTGGGCATCCCGTTGCGAATGATGTATCTGAAGGTAAAGCTGATTTTGGAATTGTTATCTGCGGAAGCGGAAATGGAATTGCCATGACGGTTAATAAACACCCAAAAGTAAGAGCAGGTTTATGCTGGACAAAAGAAATTGCGGTTTTAATCCGTTTGCATAATGATGCCAACATTATTAGCATTCCTGCACGTTTTACTTCGATTCCACAAGCTGTAGAAATGGTTGAAACTTTTCTTAGTACTGAATTTGAAGGAGGAAGACATCAAAACAGGGTAAATAAAATTGCCTGCCAATAAATAAAAATGGGTCACAACCATAATCATCATCACGGACATAGTCATGAAGTAACAGGTAAAAATTTATCAATTTCGATTATTCTGAATATTGGTATTACTGTTGCTCAGATTATCGGCGGATTTATATCAGGCAGTTTATCTTTATTGTCTGATGCGCTGCATAATTTTAGTGATGTAATTTCTTTGATTTTGAGTTTTGTAGCCCATAAACTGGCGAAAAGAAAACCCAGTTTTTCCAGTACATTTGGTTATAAAAGAGCCGAACTTCTTGCCGCATTTATTAATGCGGCAACTTTAATCATAGTAGCGTTGTTTTTGGTCTATGAAGCCATTGTGCGATTTTCTGAACCCGTAATTATAAGTTCAAATCTTGTCATCTGGCTGTCTCTTTTAGGAATTGCTTTTAATGGATTTTCTGCCATAATCCTAAAAAAAGATGCCGATCATAACTTAAATATGAAATCGGCTTATTTGCATCTTGTTACCGATATGATGGCATCTGTAGCTGTTTTAGCAGGCGGATTTCTAATGAAATATTTTCAGTGGTTTTGGGTAGACAGCATAATTACTTTAGGAATAGCAGTTTATTTGATTCTGATGAGTTTTGATTTATTAAAATCGTCCGTAAAAATGCTTTTGCTTTTTACTCCCGAAAGCTTGAATATTGAAGAGATTGCTGAAAAAATCCATACCGTTACCGGAAATCATCGTTTATATCATATCCATCTTTGGCATTTGAATGATAATGAACTTCATTTTGAAGCACATTTAGACTGCAAAGACAATATTTCAGTTGCTGAATTTAATACAATTGTTGCTGAAATTGAAGAAGTTTTGTTTCATGAATTTCATATCAGTCATTCTACTATTCAGCCTGATTTTGGAAAAAATTGCAGTAAGGATTTTATATTTTACGAGTAATAAAAATGTCAAAAAAAATCGTGTGCTACGCACCATTAAAAAATAAATAGGGCGGCGAATTTTTACTTTATCTGTTTATTAATGTATTTACAAATAGTGTTTTAAATTTTTTAAGACAGCTGAATTTGAAGTTATCAACAAAGCCAGTTTCTAGATTTCATCAGTTAATTTCAAATAAATAACTACAATCTGAATCAAAATAATTCCAACAAATTTTATAATAAAAGAAGTTTTAGCCGCTTTATGTCTAAAGATTAGCATTGCTGTTAATAACCCAATTGTTCCGCCAATAAAAGCGAGAAAAAACAGCGTGTTTTCCGGGATTCGGCGTTTTTGTTTACGAGCCAAAAATTTATCGTAGCCTGTAATTATAAACTCAAGAACATTTACAACTAAAAAAAATATTAATAAAACTTCCATTGGCTAAAAAATAGAAACAAAGATATTATTTTAGCCGAATGCTTAATTATTATATTTTTATGAGCTAAATTATAGAGTAAATTTTTAGTTATAGATAATATATAAAAATTTTCAAAAGTCTTTTGTTTAATCTTTTTAATTCTTGCCAATTCTTGTAAAATTAGCAAGAATTAAAAAAGAATATTATATTTGTTTTCTAAAAATATATACGTAAAATGATTGAGAGCACCCCCGACATTACTTTCAGCAATTCGATTATTTCAAATCTTAACGAGCCAAAGATTATGGCTAAAATTAAAGATATAAATAATAGTTATTTATATTGGGATAAAGTTAAGTATAAAAAAGTTGACGGATTGTCATCAGAAGAGTTATGGAATACAATCAAATTAGTAAGGAACATCAATTATAAACAGTTAAAGTTTTCAAATGTAATTTTTAATTATTTTAATACTGATTATATACAAAAATCCTTGCATGAATTTGATATGAATATTGGTGGTTATATGGGTTCTCAAAAAATAATACCAGAGTCCGATAAAGCTAGATATTTGGTGAGTTCCATAATGGAGGAAGCTATTTCAAGTAGTATTATGGAAGGAGCAAATACAACTCGAAAGAAAGCAAAAGATATGCTTAGAAAGGATACAAAGCCTATTAATAAATCTGAGCAAATGATTGTAAATAATTATTCAACGATTAAACATATTTTAAAAAATAAAAATGAAGAGTTAACTCCGGAAAATCTTTTACAGATTCATAAGTTAATGACAAAAAACACTTTAAAAAATGAAAATGAGGAAGGAGCTTTTCGAGAATCTAATGATATATATGTAATTAATTATTCTACAAGTGAAATAGTTCATACCCCACCAGATTTTGGAGATATTAATGAATTAATTAATGAACTTTGTCAATTCTTTAACTCGGAAAAAGAAGATTTTATACATCCTATAGTTAAAGGAATTATTATTCATTTTATGATAGG
>CBFHBH010000250.1:0-3998 GCA_965653735.1 uncultured Flavobacterium sp.
TTGTTGAATGTTTAAACGGTTATCGCTTAAAAGAAAAAATGCCAACTAATCTTGGTGAATTCAAAACACCTATTGGCGTTGTAGAAACCATCAAAGAAGGTACAGATATAACTTTAGTTTCTTATGGTTCGACCTTACGTTTAGTTGAGCAAGCTGCAAAAGAATTATTAGAAGTGGGAATTGATGCTGAAATTATTGACATTCAATCGCTATTACCTTTTGATATTAATCATGATATTGTAAAATCTTTGGCAAAAACAAATCGTTTATTGGTAATTGATGAAGATGTACCTGGTGGAGCATCAGCATTCATTTTACAACAAATTATTGACGAACAAAAAGGTTACAAATATTTAGACAGTCAACCAGAAACTTTAGCTGCAAAAGCACATCGTCCTGCTTATGGTACAGATGGAGATTACTTCTCAAAACCTTCTGTTGAAGATATTTTTGAAAAAGTGTATGATATGATGCACGAAAGCAATCCTGTAAAATATCCTAGCTTATACTAAGAAAAAATTAGTTTTATATCACAGTCCTATACTACTCGTATAGGACTTTTTTTATTTATTAACAATAATTACGGATTTTCCGTAGTATTATTTTTTTTCAAAAGTCTAACTTTAGGTAACGGCTAAATTTTCAATTAAAATAACGAATTTATTTCTTGAATTCATAGCAAACTCTAAATATGACCAATGTGAAAAACCCAACTTTTTTTGCAAAAAATAAAATAGATTTAGAACATCTCAAATATGCTGTTTTTGACAACATGATTGAGGGTGTTCAGGTCATTGATTTTGACTGGAAATATTTTTATGTAAACAAAGCTATAACTGTACAAGGGCTTTCAACTAAAGAGCAGCTTCTGGGGAATACCATGATGGAAAAATATCCAGGTATTGAGAAAACTGAAATGTTTAAATCTTTACAAAAATGCATGATTCAGAGATCTCCTTGTGAAGTTCTTTCTGAGTTTGATTTTCCTGATGGCTCAAAAGGATGGTTTGAATTGAGTATACAACCAGTACCAGAAGGAATTTTAATCTTATCCTCTAATATAACAAAACTCAAAAAAGCAGAAATTGAATTAAAGAAAAAACTGGATGAAAAAAACGAGATGCTATCTCAAATTTTAAGTCAAAAGAAGCAGTTAGAAGAGTTTTGTCAAATTATATCACATAATCTTAGAGCTCCTTTAAGTAATCTCTTATTACTTGAAGAAATGTTAGCAGAAAATCATTCTTTGGAAGACAAATACAAATATTTTGAAATGCAAAAACCAATAATAAAATCTCTTCAATCTGCATTTGAAGAATTGGTTCAAGCAACACAAATAAAAATGGACGCTACCATAAAAAAAGAAATAATTGATTTAGAAAAAATCACAAAAAAAACCATTAAAAACTTACATGAGAAAAAAGAATGTAGTCAATCACATATTACTTATGATTTTTCTAAAATCAAGACTATAGATTATCCTAAAAAATACATCAAAAATGTTTTAGCTAATCTGCTAAGTAATGCAACAAAATATAGTTCACCTGAAAGGGAATCTAAAATACATATTACTAGTTATAAAAAAAATGATTGGTTATGTCTTGATATAGAAGATAATGGTTTAGGAATAGATTTAAAAAAATATGGCCGCGATATTTTTAAGCTTCATAAAACGTTTCATAATCATCCAGAAGCAAGAGGTTTTGGTCTCTTTATAACAAAAATTCAAATCGAATCCGTAGGTGGTGAAATTTCAATAAAAAGTAAAGTAAACCACGGCACTATTTTTACTGTTAAACTTTATAAAATTAAATATGAAAAATAGAGTGAAAAATATTTGTGTAATTGATGATGATAAAATTTTTCAGTATTTAACTCAACGTGTTATTACTGACACTCATCTTATTGAAGATATCGAAGTATTTTCTAATGGGTTAGATGCTTTAAATTATTTACAGAACAACAGTTTAGATAAAAAAAAATTACCTGATATTATTCTGCTTGATTTATTTATGCCAGTCATGGATGGATGGGGATTTTTAAAAAGCTATACTGCAATAGAATCAAAATTGGCAAAAAAAATTCCAATATATATCGTTTCATCCTCTATTGATCCAATTGATATACAAAAATCAAAATCAATGGGTTATGTCACAGATTTTATTGTAAAACCAATGACTAAAGAAGTATTTCTAAAAATCCTCAAAAATAAAACTCACTAAACAATACATAACTATTTTATCTTCAAAATACTAATACTGAGTTTTAATACGTTTTAAGATAAAATAATTAAAAAATGAAACTTAAAAGCATACTCCTTTTACTACTTATAATTTCATGTAAAAGCAAAAAAAGTGAGCAAACATTAGTAATTGTTGAGTCAAGCAAAGTAGAGGCTGTAAAAAAAAATAGAGCTTTTGACTTAGGAACAAGATTACTTGAATCATGCAATACCTCAAAATTTAAAGCATTTACAAAGGATGAAGCTACCGAAAAAGTAATTCAAAACGCAACTCCTGAAAAAATATCATTAACCTGTCAAAAAATTAGACAGCGAAATGGCAGATTCAATTATATTAAACTTCTAGATGTTACTTATTTAAAAGAGAACGAAGAATATATATTTAGATATAATATTGACTACGAAAAAAAATATTTCATGCGTGAATTAAGTGTGACTATAAATAAAGAAAATAAGGTTTCTGCTATCTCTACAAAAGAAATTAAACCAAAACCATTATAAAAAGCTGATTCCCTTAATGGGAATCAGCTTTTTAATTATTCTTTAATTAATCTAATAGTTTTCTTATTTATCCCCTGCTCTATAGTTGCTAAATAAACTCCACTTGGTAAATCATCACCAATTGAAAATTCTCTCTTAGATTTATTTTTGTATTCTCTTATATTCCTTCCAAATAAATCATATATAAATACTGAAACTATCTCATCACTTGAGGTTTCAATTTCAAAATTAAAATTATTTTTTGATGGATTAGGATATACTTTTATAGCAAAATCATTGTCAAATGAAATTTGTTCATTTCCATTTTTAGAACTTACTGGAGCAATACAATTTGGTGTGCAAGCTCCAACAAAATCGCCATGAGCTAAATGATCTGATACTGCATCGTCATCTACGCATATTTTCACACATGGATTTTTATTACTTCCTGTTTGGTGACAAATTGTAACTTTTGCTCTTCCACTTGAACCGGCAAAACATCTAACATCTTCCGCATGTATATGTTTTGAACAGGTTACAACACACCCGTTTGAGTCTGTTATTGTTGCAATCAAATCTGCATCATACATTAATGAAACATTTACAGAATAAGACCCTGAATATATTGTTTTAGTTGATGAAGGAACTGATGAGCTTTGATTAGGGAATGTAGGACAAGTATTATTAATTGTAATTCCTCCTACACCTCCAGTAAACAATTCGTCTCCACTATCATTTACTTGATTACATTTTAATGATCTACTCAATTCTATTTTAACATTGTAAGGTCCAACTCCACCTGAAGGTGTAACAGTAAAAACAGAAGACTGATCCCCACCATAACCAAAATATAATTCATTATTTGTATTTGTACAATTAGCAACTAAATTACTCACAACCGAAATAGTAAATTGACATGAACTACTATTACCACATGCATCTGTAGCTGTTAAAGTTATAAGGTTAGCTCCTAAATTTAATTTAGTACCTGGTAAAGGAGATTGAGATACGGAAACACTACTACAATTATCTGAAACAGTAATTGAATTTACATAATTTACTAAACTTACTGAACAACCTATCGTGTTTGGATTAAGTGTGATGTTTGATGGACAGTTGGTAATTACTGGTGCAATATTATCTACCACATGAACTACTCTAGAAGTTGATACTAATCTACCACAAGTATCCGTAACTTTCCAAGATTCAATTATATCCCCACAATTAGGAATAGAGCTTGAAAAAGTCGATGTTACTGAACCGCTTATATTACAAG
>CBFHBH010000251.1:0-3956 GCA_965653735.1 uncultured Flavobacterium sp.
ACCTTTTTGTGACCATTGATACTAAAAATGTAAAAGCACAGCAATTACAATTTACGTTTGCCAATGGTAAAAAATCATTCAAAAAAAATTACGAAATCAAAGTTAGAAGAGAAAATTCGGCTTTACGTAAAAGCTACAACGCATCGGATGTGATGTATTTGTTAATGCCCGACCGATTTGCAAACGGAAATCCTAATAACGATTCTTCAACTGAATTACAGGAAAAAGTCAACAGAAGTTTACCAGGAGGAAGACATGGTGGTGATATTCAGGGAATCATTAATCATTTAGATTATATCAAAGAATTAGGTGCTACAACCATTTGGAGTACACCTTTGTGCGAAGACAACGATAAAGGCTATTCGTATCACACTTATGGTCAATCGGATGTGTACAAAATAGATGCGCGTTACGGAACCAATGAAGAATACAAACAGTTGGCTGCCGAGATGCATAAGAGAGATTTGAAGTTAGTTATGGACTATGTGACCAATCATTGGGGAGCTGAACATTGGATGTTCAAAGACATGCCGACTTATGATTGGTTCCATCAGTTTCCGGGTTATGCACAAAGCAATTACCGCATGACAACACAATATGATATTAATGGCTCAAAACGTGATGCAAAATATTGTATGGATGGATGGTTTGTGCCAAGTATGCCCGACTTAAACCAATCAAATCCTTTAGTGTTGAATTATTTAATTCAAAATGCGATTTGGTGGATAGAATATGCTGATTTGGATGGTTTCCGCGTCGATACGTATTCGTATAATGATAAAGAAGGCATCGCCAAATGGACAAAAGCGATTACAGATGAATATCCTTATTTTAATATTGTAGGTGAAGTTTGGATGCACGACCAAGCACAAATTTCGTATTGGCAAAAGGATAGCCCGATTTCAAAAATTCAAAGTTATAATTCGTACTTGCCAAGTGTAATGGATTTTACGTTACATGATGTTTTTGGGAATGTTTTTAATGAAGATAGAGCTGACTGGAGTAATGGAACGATCAAATTCTATGAAAATTTTGTGAATGATTTCTTGTATGCTGATCCAAATAATTTGTTGATTTTCTTAGAGAATCATGATACAGGTCGTTTTAACCAGATTTATAAAAATGATTTTAAAAAGTATCAATTGGGAATGACAATTATGGCAACAATGAGGGGTATTCCGCAATTGTATTATGGTTCAGAAATTGGAATGGCTGGTGATAAAGGAAAAGGAGATGCTGACATCCGTCAAGATTTTCCTGGTGGATGGTCAGGCGATTCAAATAATGCTTTCACAGCTTCTGGAAGAACCGAAATACAAAAACAATATTTCGATTTTTCAAAGAAATTATTTAATTGGAGAAAATCAAAATCGGTAATACATTCAGGAAAACTCACTCATTATATTCCAGAAAACAATGTTTATGTGTATTTTCGCCATAGCGATAGCGAATCGGTAATGGTTGTGATTAATAATGCTGCCGAGAGTCAGAAAATCAATTTATCTCGATTTGAAGAGAATTTAAAAGGATTTATCTCAGGATACGATGTGCTTTCGGAAAAGAATGTTGAACTTAAAAACGAATTATCATTAGATACTAAGTCATCAATGATAATTGAACTAAAAAAATAGAAATGAAAAAAATAGTTATCAGTGCATTGATAATTACTTCTTTAGTGAGTTGTAAAAAAGAGGTTGAAACTAAAGCAGAAACTGCAAAATCAGATATTGAAGCAGTGTCGCCTACATTAGCAGACAATGCAATTATTTACGAAGCAAATATTCGTCAATACTCGCCGGAAGGAACTTTTAATGCATTTACTCAGGATATTCCAAAGTTAAAAAAACTTGGAGTGAAAGTACTTTGGCTAATGCCAATTCATGAAATTGGATATAAAAATCGTAAAGCAAAAGGAGATGTTTCGATAGAACAAATTACAGATACTATTGAAAAGCAAAAATATTTGGGAAGCCATTATTCAGTAAAAGATTATAGAAGTGTTAATCCTAATTATGGTACTAAAGAAGATTTTCAAAAATTAGTAAAAACGGCTCATAAAAATGGTATTTATGTCATTTTAGACTGGGTTGCAAATCATACAGCCTGGGATCATCCATGGGTAACTATGCACAATGATTTTTATACTCATGATAAGGATGGGAAAATGATTGCTCCTTTTGATTGGACTGATGTTGCCGAGTTGGATTATAAAAATCCTAACCTTAGAAAAGCAATGATTGAAGACATGAAGTATTGGGTAAAAGAGTTTAATATTGACGGTTTCCGTTGTGATGTTGCCGCTGAGGTACCAACAGATTTTTGGGAGAATGCTACCGCTGAATTGAATAAGATAAAACCCGTTTTCATGCTGGCAGAAGCTGAGAAACCTGAGTTGATGAAGAAAGCCTTCGATATGCAATACGCATGGGAAGGGCATCATATTTTGAACGGAATCGCTCAAGGTAAAAAAACAGTTAAAGATTTTGATGCTTATATAGAAAAGACAAGAAAAAATCTTCAGCCTGATGATATTTACATGAATTTCACGTCTAATCATGATGAGAATTCATGGAATGGTACCGAGTATGAGCGTATGGGAGACGCTGTTGAGACTTTTGCAGCTTTGACATATGTGATGCCTGGTATGCCATTAATTTACAACGGTCAGGAATATGACTTAAATAAAAGATTACGATTTTTTGAAAAAGACACTATTCCACATTCAGTAGGGAAAATGATGTCTGTTTATGAAAAACTTGGGAAGTTAAAAGTCGAAAATCCAGCTTTAAAAGGAGGAAAAACTCCTGCGACGTATGCCAGATTAAAAACGTCTGCTGATGATAAAATTTTAGCATTTGAACGCGAGAGTAATGGTAAAAAGGTAGTTTTTGTAGCCAATCTTTCAAAAGACAATCAAAATGCAAAAGTTCAAGTTGAAGGAACTTTTAAAGATTATATGAATAATCAGGAAATGGTTTTGGTTAAAGATCAAAATCTCGAATTAAAACCTTGGCAATATTTAATTTTAACGAATTAAATTACATTCATATCGATAAAAAAGCACAAATCTTTTGAGGTTTGTGCTTTTTTTGTAAATTTAAGTATGCTGAAAATAGGTCATAGAGGCGCCAAGGGCTACGTCGCCGAAAATACTTTAGATGCATTTAAAGAAGCTTTCTTGCTCGGAGCCGATGGCATCGAGCTGGATGTTCAATTGTCTGAAGATGGAGAAGTTGTGGTTATCCACGACAAGACTGTTGATAGAACTATAGCAAATGCATCAGGTGTCGTTCGTCACTTCACCTCAGACGAGCTATGGCGTTTGGGAGACGTTCCTACATTGAATAAAGTCCTTCATTGGTTACCAAGAAACAAACTCATTAATATCGAGATTAAAGATAAAAAGGCAGCGCATCCTACAGTTCTTTTGATAGAAAACTTCACACTGAATAGTGATTTGCTGTATAAAAATATTGTGGTTTCAAGTTTTGATTGGGAAATATTAAAAGTGGTCAGCGCTTTAGAACCCATGATTAGAATTGGTGTTTTAACAGAAGATAATTTGGAAACTGCCTTTGATTTTGCTAAAGAAATAAAAGCGTTTAGTATTAATCCTTATCATGGATTGCTTACTACAGAATTTATTGAAAAAGCACATCAAAATAAATTTCAAATTCATACATGGACAGTAAATTCGCCTGAAGATATTACCTTTGTCAAAAATCTTGGCGTCGATGCCATTATTTCTGATTTTCCAGATAAACTATGATTTCAAATTATGATGTGTTAGTTGTTGGAGGGGGAGCTGCGGGTTTCTTTACAGCAATCAATATTGCAGAAAAAAATTCCAAATTAAAAAGAAAATTTCTTTCAAAAAATTTATGAGGTGAAAAAAAATATTTTAAAATGTCCAAAAATTATTATAAAAATTCAAGTAAACTTTTTAAAAATTGTAC
>CBFHBH010000252.1:0-3948 GCA_965653735.1 uncultured Flavobacterium sp.
AAAGAAAGACTTTTTATCCATAATACTTGGCAAGAGGATTTAATTCCAAAGTATGGAAATTCTGAAGCTGTAGATAAAGAGTTTAAGAGATTTTTTGAGTGGACACATAGACTAACTGAAGAGAAAGATTCTTGCGGGAAGTATTACTTTACCATTCCTGTAAAAGATGCATCGAAAAATGATAAGTTTCAGTATTTGGACAACATGACGATGAAAGAATGGTTGGTTGAAAATGATTATTCTTCAAAAGAGCTTTATGAATTCATTAATTATTGTTGTCGAGACGATTTTGGTTTAGGAATTGAAGCCATTTCTGCTTGGGCTGGACATTTTTATTTTTGTGCAAGAAAAAATAAAATTTATAATTCTGATGCTGTATTAACATGGCCTGAAGGAAACGGAAGGTTGGTGAGTCATTTGAAATATGCTGTTCAAGGAAAAATAAAAAGCGAAGTCTTAGTTTACGATATCGAATCGAAAAATGATAAAGTAAACGTCTTAGCTTTTGATGTCAAAAAGAATCAAAGTATATGTTATAAAGCAGACAAAGTTATTTGTGCAACTCCACAATTTGTTAGTCAGTATTTAATTAAGGAAAGAAGGAAAATAGCTTCTAAATTTGAATATGCCCCTTGGTTTACTGCTACAATTACGTTGAACGATGCTTTTTATAACGATACTTTTCCTTTGTGTTGGGATAATGTGATTTATAAATCAAAGGGTTTAGGTTATGTTTATAATCAACATCAGCAGGTTACTCAAATTCAAAATAAAAAAGTAATCACCTATTATTATAGTTTTAGTGAAAATTCTATAAAAGAGAGTAGGAAAAAGCTTTTCAAAATGAAGGACGAAGATTTTAAAAGAATTATTCTGGAGGATCTATCTATAGCACATCCAAATATTGAAGAAAATATTATTGATATACAAGTGTATAAATTAGGACATGGTATGGTAAGCCCCAAACCTGGTTTTTTATCTAGTAATGAATTGAAACAAGCAAAACAATCGATAGATAAAAAAATACTTTTTGCACATAGTGATTTGTCTGGAGTATCTATTTTTGAAGAAGCTTTTCATCAAGGAATTGATGCAGCTAATAGAATGAAAAAGTATTGGCTAAATACTCCTTTTTTTGATAGTATTTTTATACTGTCTCCTCCTTTTATTGTTTTGCTATTGATAACTATTTTTCAGGAAAAAATAAATTATTGGCAAGAGGAATACCCGTTTTGGATATGGTTGTTTTTTATTGTTTTTATTGATGTGGCTCATGTCTACGCTACACTTTTTAAAACATATTTTAATCCAACTGAAAGAGAACGATTAAAGAAGCCATTGGTTCTTGTTCCAATAGTTTGCTTAATCATTGGCATCTTGCTTTTCAGTTTAGGAATAAAAATCTTTTGGTCAGTTTTGGCTTATGTTGCTGTTTTTCATTTCATTCGCCAGCAATATGGTTTTATGAAATTATATCTAAAAAGCGAAGAAAATACAAATAGATATATTGAGAACTTGTCTATTTACAATGCTACGTTGTATCCTATGCTTTATTGGTTTTTAAGCCCTAAAAAAAACTTTAATTGGTTTACAGATAATGAATTTTTAAAATATGAAAATCATTTTGTGCTTCATATAATTACAGCTTTCTATTTTGTAATTATAGTTGGATATGCTCTTTATATTATTAAAAACTACATTCAATTCAGTCAGTTTAATTTGCCTAAAATACTTTTGGTTACTGGTACGTATTTGTCTTGGTATATGGGGATAGTGTATTATAATAATGATTTAATATTTACTGCACTTAATGTAGTGTCACACGGTGTGCCTTATATTGGTTTAGTATATATCAATCAAAAAAAAGAGAATCATTTAAAGTTCATCCCTAAACTTGTTTACTTGAAAGGGCTAGTTTTCTTTCTCGGAGTAATTTTGTTACTAGCTTTTTTAGAAGAATATTTATGGGAAGTTTTTGTGTGGAACGAAAATTTTGAAAGTTCTAGTTATTCTTATTTTAAGAATTGGCATTTTCTCTTAGTACCTCTTTTAATGGTGCCTCAATTTACTCATTACGTTTTAGATGGAATAATTTGGAAAAGAAAAGCTACACATAATCCTTCAAAGCTTTAGGTCTTTCCAGATATTCCTTAACGATTTGTAATGTGCCATCATCACGAGTGTCTATAAACCATTTAATAAGGGCAATTTCTCCGTTTTCGATTTCAATTCCGGTGATAGAGCGAGGATGAACACAACTTCCGTCATTAAAATAATTGGCTTGACTATTATTGGGTTTTGAAAATCTTGGGCGATGGGTGTGGCCCGTAATGGTTATTTTGTTGTTGTTTTCTAAAATCCATTTTTTAATTCTGCGTTCAACTTTAATGAGTTCTACATAGTTTTTTGCTGGACTCGTTGGATCCTTAATCCCCCAAATTTGTAGTGGTTTCCATAAAACACGAACTAAGAATTGATTTATTTTCCAACCAACATAATTCATAAAATCCGCTTGGTGACCATGAATTAAAAACAGTTCTTGTTTGGTGTCTTTGTGTTCTAATATGATACTTTCATGATATTTTAAACCAGGCATTAAAGGGACATTTTGTCCCAAATTCATATCGAAATATTCAGAGAAATTTCGTGTAACGACATTCGGATTTCTAAAAATCATGTCATGATTTCCCCAAATCATGTTTAGTCTATTTTCTAAATAGAACTTTTGAAGCAGTAGGTAAACATTTTTGTTAGATTCGAAGACTTCTTTGAAGAATAAGTTTTCCCAAAGTTCGTCTCCGTCCCCTAACTCTATGTAGTGAAACCCGTTCTTAAAATATTGCGATAGAGCATGAAAGAAAATATTTCTGTTGTTCGCAAAATCATCTGCATAACTTCCGTCGCTTCTATGGCAATCACTAAAAAATATAAATTTAGAATTATCATCAAAAGGTATTTTGATGGCATTTTTATAAGCTCGGTCTAATCTGTCTTTTGATGAAAGCATTTATCGGCTAAGATTTATGCTAAAGATAATTCTTTTTCTTTAATAGATTTTTCAATTGCATTCCACAATCTAATTCTTTTTTCCAATGCTTCAATGGCAACTTCTTCCATTGCTGCCCATTTAATTGGGTCGTTTTCGGCTAATTCTTCAATCATTTTCATGGCCATTGGGCCATGTTCATCAGCATCTAATTCTATATGTCTTTCGAAATAATAAATTAGCTTAGAAAGATTAGTTTCAGGAAAGTTAGTTTTAAAATTACGAAGAATTTCGGTAAACATATTTGGGATTAAATCCTCACGTCCAAAAGTAAATGCCGAAGCTATCTCGTGAGCTTCCCCTTTTTCAATTACTCTAAAAGTAAAATTTAAAAAATCCTTCACAGCTTCATCGAGATGGCTATATTTTATGGCAACAAATACATTTTTAGTATCTTCTACATCCAATAAAAATTGTTCTATTTCTAAGGTGGAAGCTTTACAATCTTGCATTGCTTCAATATACATTTCATAGTGGCTTAGTCGTCTTCCATCTAATCCTAAATCAGATTCTTCTGCCAAAACAATTTCGTTGATCAAGTATCTTGTTTCAGGATTTGCTGAAGCAACCCATGGAGTGGTTATACAAGTTAGTTTTTGTTGCAATGCCTTAAGTAATGACATAAAGTCCCAAACCGCATATACATGAATTTCTAGAAAACTTTGTAAATCTTCTATAGTTTTAATTTGAGAGTATAAAGGATGGTTAAGTAAAACATCCTTTTGGGGTTGGATATTGTTATTTATGGTTTGAATATTCATGGGGAGATTTTTAATTTATATACGAAAAACATTAAGTTTTGGTTTTGTTTTTCATTTTACAAAAATAAAAATGCTTCCTGAATTTAGGAAGCATTTTATATCAAATTTATCTATTGTTCAATTATTTGAAGCAGTCTAACT
>CBFHBH010000253.1:0-3943 GCA_965653735.1 uncultured Flavobacterium sp.
CTTCCTGGGGAGTATTGATGAGATCCTGGAGTTGCTAACCCTAACTGGGTACCGTTTGATCTTCCATAGATGTAAAGATTGTTATTTGTGTCAACAATTGAATATGGAGTATATGTATGGTAAGGGACATTTCCCGAATAATATGTTCCCCAATCTCTTTGTCCTAGGGAATTTAATTTGATTATGAATGATGAGTATGGGGCGAGTAAATTATATTGATAAGCATTTGGAGTAGATATACCTGTGTTAGCATTTGTATGACCTGTGAAATAAACTTCATTGAAAGAATTTACTTTGACTGAAAGGCTCATTTCTTTAGAATAGGTTCCCCAAATTTTGGTTTGATTTGTAACGTCAAATTTAATTATTCCGTATGAATTATTTCCTGCCCCTTGTTGAATACTTGCCAGTTGAAATTGCTCGTTAAAAGTGTTTGAAGTAGCTATGTTATTTTGACTTGTTGTTAAACCAGTTAAATATAAAAAACCATTTTTTAAATCACCTCTCCATGTAAATTGATCAATACCTTCACCTCCTAAATAACTCCCCCAAATTCTATTTCCATTTAAATCAAATTTAATAATCATTGCATCAGAATTTGAATTTTTGACTTCTTGAAAAGATCCTGATGTTGAAATGTAATTATCACTCCAAGTAGTGCCAGTAAAAAAAACATTTCCATTGTAATAAAAGCAATTAAAAAAGCCATCAGGACCATTACCTCCATAATAAGTTGCCCATTGACGTATACCATTTTGATTAAATTTTACAATAAATGCATCTGATTCTCCATTTGATTGTGTGGCTTCTTTGTTTTGCTGAATTAGGAGTAGAAATGCTATTGTAACTTGTGGTTTCGCCGCATAGATAAACATTGTTATTATTGTCAAAAGTTATATCGCGACCATAGTCATTTCCTTCACCGCCATAATAAGTTGCCCATTCTCTCAGCCCATTAATGTTCAGTTTAATAAGATAAGCATCGTTAAATCCATTGTTAAATTCTTGATAAGAATTGGGAGATGAAATACTCAAAGAGTTTATAGCATTACCAGTGGAAAAAATATTGAAATTATTGTCAACTTTAATCCTTAAAACATTTGCTAAATAATAAGTTCCCCAAATTCTTACACCATTAGAATCAAATTTTGTGATAAATCCTGCAAAACTATTTGTTGAGCTTAAATGTGTACCTGAAGTTGCAATATTGTTTTGACTATTTGTAGTGCCTGATATGTAAATATTATTGTTTGTGTCTGATGTAATATCATTTGGCATTTCGTCTCCACTACCTCCATAATAAGTTCCCCACAATCTAACTGGTGTTGGATCAATCACAATTGTTTTATTCGAAGAATTCTCAACTCCTGCAAATCCATATACATTACTCTTAATTTTTTTGTATTTTACAGAAATTTCTTTTTTCAAATCAATATTATCAATCCAGCTTAATGGAATTGTTTCTTCCATTTGCCCAAAACGAACGTTCATTTTGATTTTATTGTCAATCAATTCTGTTTTAACACCGTTAAATTTCAATTGAATATCTGATATTTTTCCACCTGGTTTTACGATAAAATTATACTCGACAACTTTAGTGGTATCTTTCGGAATAAAGAAAACGGCATCAATATTGTTGTAAATGTTATTATAAATGACTTTCTTATATTTATGAACGCCAGTTATGCCTTGGGAATCATGTGAAATATTGTAATAGTTTTCGTAATCTGTAGATTTTTCTTCTGAAACTAGTTTTACATTTGGATTCGAATTCAAAAAATCAATATCAATTCGATGGTAATTATACTTGAGTGAATAATCAGGTGCTATGTTTTCTTTATTCAATGTAACAGATAAATCACGTATATCTTTTTCTTTTTGGGTCGAAGGAACTTTCTTGGCTTCATATATATCATAAGAAAATCCATTGTTCCGTAACTGAACATTTAAGCCAGGAGTGTTCAATAAATATAAAACTGAATTATTTTCTTTACCTTTTTGATCTACGATTTGTCCTTTATTTTCAATAAATCCTATTGAAGGATTTTGTTTTTGAGAATAAGTATAATTAACGAAGAGAAAAAAAAGAAACAGAAATTTAAAGCGCATTATTGATGATTTTTTGCAAAAGTAATGATTTGAGTCTGATTTAGATTGTCGAAGCATTTTTATCTTCTAACTTTGCTGAATAAAATAGTTCTCTTGAAAAACATTCTTCTTATTACACCACCTTTTACGCAACTGAATACTCCGTATCCAGCAACAGCTTATTTAAAAGGATTCCTGAATACTAAAAATATCTCTTCTTTTCAGATGGATTTGGGTATTGAGGTGATTTTAGAACTATTTTCAAAGAAAGGGTTGAATGCTATTTTTGATTGTATTCAAGTTGAAAAATTGGAATTATCTCAAAATTCTGAACGTATTTTTGCATTGCAGAGAGAATATGTTAAGACGATTGATTCTGTAATTGAATTTCTTCAAGGGAAAAATCCAACTTTGGCTAGACAAATTTGTTCAGGAAATTTTTTGCCTGAAGCCTCGCGTTTTGACCAGCTTGATGATATGGATTGGGCATTTGGTTCAATGGGAATGCAAGATAAAGCAAAGTATTTGGCTACACTATATCTTGAGGATTTATCTGATTTTATAGTTGAATGTATTGATGAAAATTTTGGTTTTAGTAGATATGCTGAGCGTTTAGGAAGAAGTGCAAATTCATTTGATGAGTTACATGATTATCTTCAAACAGGAGCTACCTATATTGATGAAATAACTTTGAGAATTTTAAAGGAAAGAATAAACGAAACAAATCCCAAACTAATTTGTTTTTCAGTACCTTTTCCAGGAAATCTTTATAGTGCTTTTCGATGCGCTCAATTTGTAAAAGCTAATTATCCCCATATAAAGGTTTCGATGGGTGGAGGCTTTCCTAATACTGAATTGCGTGATTTGAAGGATACTCGTGTATTTGAGTTTTTTGATTATATCACACTCGATGACGGGGAATTACCTATTGAACTTTTGTTGAAAACCATTGAGATGACTGAGTCTGTCGAAGTCAAAAGAACTTTTCTTTTAGAAAATGGATCAGTAATTTATAAGAACAATACTTTACGTCAAGATTATAAACAAAGTGAAGTAGGAACACCCGATTATTCAGATTTGTTACTGGATAAATATATTTCTGTAATAGAAATTGCAAACCCTATGCATAGCTTATGGAGTGATGGTCGTTGGAACAAGCTCACAATGGCTCATGGTTGTTATTGGGGAAAATGTACATTTTGCGATATTTCATTAGATTATATTAAAGTATATGAGCCTATTCATGCTAAAACATTAGTTGATAGGATGGAAGAACTGATTGCTCAAACAGGTGAAAACGGATTTCACTTTGTAGATGAAGCCGCACCTCCAGCTTTGATGCGAGAGGTGGCTTTGGAGATTTTAAGAAGAAATCTAACGGTAACTTGGTGGACAAATATCCGTTTTGAGAAAAGTTTTACTGCTGATTTATGTGTCTTATTAAAAGCTTCTGGCTGCATTGCTGTTTCTGGAGGTTTGGAAGTAGCTTCAGATCGTCTGTTGGAGCTAATTAAGAAAGGAGTTACCGTTGAACAAGTAGCTAAAGTGACACGTAATTTCACGGAATCAGGCATTATGGTTCATGCTTATTTAATGTATGGTTATCCAACACAAACAATTCAAGAAACTATTGATAGTCTTGAAATGGTTCGTCAAATGTTTGAATTAGGAATTCTTCAATCGGGGTTTTGGCATCAGTTTGCTATGACTGCACACAGCCCAGTGGGAATGAATCCAGAAGAATTTGGTGTAAGTCCACAATTAAATGATATCACTTTTGCAAATAACGATATTCAGTTTAAAGATAAGACAGGAATAAATCATGACAAATTCTATGCCAATCGATGCGTCTTGA
>CBFHBH010000254.1:0-3942 GCA_965653735.1 uncultured Flavobacterium sp.
CCTTGCAACTGTATTGAAATAAGGGTTTTCAGTGCTTGGATCACCCCAACCATCACCATCAGGATCATTCATCCACATTCTATTCATTGGATTACGTCCAAAAGCGTGATTTAAAGCAATATCTAAAATCACTGCAATACCATTTGAATGGCATAAGTCAATAAGTTCTTTAAACTTGTTAGAAGTTCCATAATGTTTATCTAATGCCATATGGAAAGCAGTGTTATAGCCCCAACTTTCATTGCCTTCAAACTCCATTACTGGCATTAATTCAATAGCATTTATTTTCAAATTTTTGAAATAGTCAATTTTATCGATTAAATCTTGAAAGTTTCTGTCTGAATCAAAATCCCTTACTAAGGCTTCATAAACAATTAAGTCTTCTTTTTTAGGTTTTGTAAACGAAGTATTATTCCAAGAGTATGCTGTTTGACCAGTTTGTAAAACAGTGACTTCTCTTTCTTGACCAGCAGGGTAAACCGGCATATTGGGATATGTTGAAGCTGGAGTCCAAGGATCATCATAAGGTGATAGAACTAAAGTAGAAAAAGGATCTGCAGTTTTTACTAATGAAGGAGAATTAGCAATTGGAGTTTGATCTACTACCCAATATTGATAATGCTCAATTTGACCTGATGTCAGTCCAGTTAACTCTAACCAAAATTTACCGCTGGTTGGATCTTTTTTCATTGCATAAGCTGCTGTAGGTTGGTAGTTATTGAAACTTCCAGCAACATATACAAAATCTTTTCCAGGTGCAGTTAAAACCAGAGTGGCTCTTGTAGCATCTGAAGAGTTGTAATTTATACCATCTTCTAAACCTGCTGGCATGGCTTGAGTTATTGTACCAGGGCTTACAATTACACTAAATTTTTTTGATTTTGTCACACTTGCTTGTGTTACTTCAAGAACATAAGAAGTATTAGCAGTAATGTTGGTGTGATTATAATTGTATGTTGAAACGCTATTGCTAGTATTTATAGTAATACCATTGGCTTTTAAATTATAGTTAGCGACACCATTTGTGTTATTAGCTGATATAATTAGATTACCACCTGAAGTTATTATTGTAGCAGAATTTTCTGTAGGGGAAGTCAATGTAAGATTGAATAAACCTACTTCAACTAAAATATCTTGACTTTTTTTATCCCCAGTTCCATCTTTTGCTTTTACAAGAAAGCCTATTCTTCCAATGTTTGACCTGTTATAAAAAATGTTTGGAGTAAAAGAGATTGTATAGGTATCTGAACCTGAATTGTAAGTTAATCTATTTGTTTCACTCGAACTAGTCCAACTACCATTTGTAGGACAATCTTGAATGTTAGAGTCATTAATATCATATGACCAAGCCCATAAATACAATGCATTGCCTGTTACACCCCAAGTTGCTTCATTAATTGAACTTCCTTGAAAGGTAAGTGTTATTGATTGATTTTCTTCAAAAGCAGTTGGATTAATACTATAACTTATAGTTTGTTGTTGAGACCAACATATAATTGATGAGAAGAAAAGAAATATATGTACAATTTTTTTCATTGTGTTTGTATGTTAAAAAAGGCTGGACAAGCCAGCCTTTTTTAGATTACTGTATGCTGTAAGTATATTCTCTAGGATTACTCAAGTCTAAAATCACTGTATAAGTCCCCCCAGTAGCAATAGTTAGGTTAGGTCCTCCATAATCCATGGATCCATCCCCATTATTGTCTGCTCCTAAGTTTATAGTCCATGCATTGTTAGCTCTGAACTTAAATTCACCTGCTGTTAATGTAACTGTTCCTTCCCACTTTTTAGTTGTTGGGTTGTATGTTAATGGAGTACTATTGTCCCAACCACCTGGTGTAGCTGCTCCAACTATTCCCCAGTTTGTGAGATCTGTAGAGTATGTTCCAGTTGCAGTGTTAGCTTTTACTAAATAATAACCTGAAGCCGCTTGACAATTTACTTCATTAGTTGCTACTAAAACACCTGCAAAAGTTCCGTCATCGCCATAGTCAGTATTGCCCCAAGCAAATTGACCAGAAGCATTTGGAGCAACAAATTTAAACTCTCCGTTTAATGCGACATAACCTTCGTAGTCTGTAGCTCCAAAAGCAGAAGAAGCTAACAAAGGTGCTGTTGGGGGATCCCAGCCTTGGTGATTTCCTGGTACTGCAAGTTTTGGTAAATCTGTTGTAAAAGGAGTTATGTTTATAGTTATACTATTCGAAATAACCTCCATAACATTTGATGTTCCTAAAGAAGCTTTTACTCTAATGTCCAAGCTCCCTGCAGTGAAAGGTATAAGACCAGCTTCAAGAACTTTAGCGTTAAATTGCTCGTTGCTTAAAGATATTTGTCTCGCATTTGTAGTTTGTAATGACACTGGGGCAGCAAATTCAGTATCTGCTAATGCTATTTCAACATTGTAATTCACTTCTGTACCTACAGAGTATTTGGCATGATTCCAAACTACCGTAATTGCAGGATTTGTTGGATTTGCTGGGTCAAGCACATATGATGTGCCTTCTTCTGGAGATACAAGTAATGGTGCATCACCAGGTTCAACAACTGGGTTTTTGTCTTCTACTTCACAAGCAGTAAAACCAGCAAGTAAAGTCATTTTTGAATATTTTTTTCATTGTTCTTTGTATTAAAATTAATAGCCTGGGTTTTGTGTTAAATTTGGGTTTGCTTGTAATGCAGTTGTAGGGATAGGGAATAAGTTATATGTTGCTGAAATTGATTGTCCAGCAGCAACACCACCTTTCCAAGGCCAGATGTATGTATTACCTGCAAATTTTCCAAAACGAATTAAGTCTGATCTTCTATGTCCTTCAAAATTTAATTCTCTCCCTCTTTCGTCTATAATAAAATCAAGATTCAATTCAGCTAGAGTTATTGGCAATGCACCAGCTCTACTTCTTACTTGATTAACATAAGTTAATCCTTGAGTGGTAGTTGTACCAGTGGCGCCTCTAACAGCACACTCTGCATACATTAAATAAGCATCAGCTAATCTAAATAGAGGGAAATCTGTTCCTGAAAAATCTGTTGATCCTGAACCACCAGAAAGATTTGAATTTCTGAATTTTATAGATGGATAACCGTTTGTCCAAACTTTATAATCATTCATTTCGTAAGAATGGCCATTTTTCCAGAATAAGTGCGCTCTTGCATCAGGAGAAGCGTCTAAAGCAGTTGGTGTACTACCAAATAGTCCATACCACGCTTTTGTTGCTCTATGTCCACCCCAGCCTTGTAATGCACCATAATTACTCAATGTCATAGTATCTGAACTTAAACTTCCATTCACTATATAAGTTGTGTTTCCATAACTTTGGCTAGAAACTGCATCCGCTAATAATGGAAAAATGATTTCTGGTGAGGTATTGTTATCTCCTGAAAAATTCGCTAAGAAATTAGGTGCTAAACTATACCCGCCTTCATCAATTACTTTTTTAATGTATGTTGCAGCCTCGTTATATCTAGCAGTTCCAGTATATACTTCAGCATTTAGATATAGTTTGGCCAATAGCATACGTACAACCGATTTGTTTGCTCTGCCATATGTGTTGGTTGCAGAAATTTTGCCTTCAATGTCTAAAAGTTCACTTTCAATGAAATTAAACATTTGAGTTCTATTTGATTCTGCAACAGGTGTTGTTGACCCTAAATCATTTTCAGTTACAATAACTCCTTTTCCAAAACAATCAATCATATAGTAATATGCTAATGATCTTAAAAAACGTAATTCACTAACATACTGTTCTTCATTAGCAACGTCAACTCCTTCTTTAAGGACTTTAATGATATTATTTGTTTGAGGTACTGTGTAGTAAACTCTGTCGTATAAATATCTGAAGAATTTGTTGTTAGGAGTCCATCCTTTTGTAGTTGTAAGTTGGTCAAGACCATCATCACCCCATCTGTTTTTCATACCATCAGCAGTGAAGTCTTGTAGGT